>NZ_QAIM01000265.1:0-4766 GCF_003061035.1 Acidovorax sp. HMWF018 | reverse complement strand
GGCCCAGCTCATGGGCCAGCACAGCCTCGACCTCGCCAGGTGCCAGCTGGCGCAGCAGGGTGTCGTAGAACACCACGCGCTTGGCGGCACCAAAGCCAGTGAAATAGGCATTGGCGTGGGCGCTGCGGCGGCTGCCGTCCATCACGAACAGGCCCTTGGCCGAGAAGCCGCAACGCTGCATCAGCGCAGTCACGCGGGCTTTGAGCGACTCGTCTTCAAGCGGCTGGAATTTGTTGAACAGCGGTGCGATGAAGGTGGGGTAAATCACCATCAGCAGCAGGTTGAAACCCATCCAGAAGCACCAGGCCCACAGCCACCACAGCGGGCCTGCAGCGCCCATCAGCCAGAGGATCAGTGCGGCAATGGGCAGCCCGATGATGGCGCCCACCAGCAGGCCCTTGAGGGCGTCCGCCAGCCACAGGCGCCAGGTCATCTTGTTGAACCCAAACCGTTCTTCCACAACAAACGTCTGGTACAGCGATAGGGGTAGGTCGATCAGGCCGCTGATGGCTGCAAAGGCGACCAGGAATGCCATCTGTTGCCACATGCCGCCGCCCAGCACGCCAAGCAGCGCCTGGTTCAGTGCGTCCAGGCCGCCCAGCAAGGTCCAGCCCAGCAGCACGGCCGCGCCCAGCGCCATCTCCAGCATGCCCAGCCGGGCCTTGGTGATGGTGTAGTCGGCCGCCTTCTGGTGCGCCGCCAGGGCGATGCGCTCGGCAAACGGTACCGGGACCGCAGCGCGATGGCGTGCAACATGCCGGACCTGGCGCGTCGCCAGCCAGAACTTGAGGGCCAGGCCCAGCAGCAGCGCGGCTGCAAAGGCCAGGGTGAACAGCAAAGAGGGGGAAATGTCGTCGGAGGTGGGCATGTGCGGCGAGTTTAGGCCATCGGCGACAATGCGTGCCATGTCAGAAGCCAACAACCCCACCCCTGCCACGCTTGCCAAATCCGACCAGAACCTGGTCTGGCTGGACTGTGAGATGACCGGCTTGGAGCCCGACACCGACCGCCTGCTGGAGATCGCCGTGGTCGTGACCGGTCCGAGCCTGGAACCCCGCGTCGAAGGCCCCGTATTTGCCATTCACCAGCCGGATGAATTGCTGAACAAGATGGATGCCTGGAACAAAGGCACGCACGGCCGCAGCGGCCTGATCGACAAGGTGAAGGCGTCCACGGTGACGGAGGAGGAAGCGGAACAGAAGATCCTTGCTTTCCTGGCCCAGTACGTGCCCAAGGGCACTGCGCCCATGTGCGGCAACAGCATCGGTCAGGACCGGCGTTTTTTGGTGCGTTACATGCCCAAGCTCGAGCGGTTCTTTCACTACCGCAATGTGGATGTGAGCACGCTCAAGGAGCTGGCCAAGCGCTGGAAGCCCGAGGCATACACCAGCTTCAAGAAAGCGCAAAAACACACGGCCCTGGCCGATGTCCACGAGTCCATCGACGAGCTGGCGCATTACCGTCAGCACCTGTTGGCCGTGGATGTGAAAACGTCTTGAGCCACTGCTTCTCATCCCTTTTGTGAGGGGCGTGGGAGCCCTGGTGAGATCCGCGCCTTTGGCGCGCGTGTTTTACGACGACGCGGGACTGGATTCCTGGCGGAGAAGGCATTGCCACTGGCGAAAAGCAAAGGAGGGTATTGCGGGCAAACCCTTAATCGTGCAATAATCGGTGGCTGCGCAGGAATCCCTCGCAGATTGTGCATCTCCCCTCACACACCGGGCTTGCCAGCCGACTGTCACTCGACAGTGCAGGACTGGCGAATAACGCCCACCCGCTCCGGCCTTCTCTGAGCCAGCGCAGGTTTCGTTTGATGGTTGATGTTTTTTAACCATTTGACGAAGCCAATCGTGGGCTGCGCCCGCGACCGTCTTCGTGAGAGAAAAATCATGACCGACACCTCTTTGGTGCAGGGCGAATTCGCGCCTGCAGACACTTCCTTTGCTGCCGACATTTCCGTGCAGTCTTCTCCCCTGGACGCCGTGGTATCAGCCGTCGAAGCCGATGCTGCTGTGACCGCTGAGCCCAATGGCTTCATCGAGCTGGGCCTGGCCCCTGAACTCGTGCAAGCCGTGGCTGATCTGGGTTACACCCAGCCCACCAGCGTGCAGCTCAAGGCGATCCCTCTGGCGATGGGCGGTGGCAACGACTCCACCAAGTTCATCGACCTCATGGTCTCCAGCCAGACGGGCAGCGGCAAGACCGCCGCCTTCCTGCTGCCCGTGCTGCACACACTGATCAACCAGCAAGCTGCTGCCGAAGCCGAAGAGCGCGCCGCTTTTGAACGCGCCGTGGCCGAAGCCGCTGCCCGTGGCGAACCTGCTCCCAAGCGCGCCAAACGCAAGGACCCTACCAGTTCGCGCAACTTCAAGGCTGCCACCCCTGGTGCCCTGATCCTGTGCCCGACCCGTGAACTGGCGCAGCAAGTCGCGCACGATGCCATCGACCTGGTCAAGCATTGCCGTGGCCTGCGTGTGGCCAACGTGGTGGGTGGCATGCCTTACCAGTTGCAGATCGCCAAACTGCAAAACGCTGACCTCGTGGTGGCGACCCCTGGCCGCCTGCTGGACCTGCAGCGCTCGATGCAAATCAAGCTCGACAAGGTGCAGTTCCTGGTCGTTGACGAAGCGGACCGTATGCTCGACCTGGGCTTCTCGGATGACCTGGCTGAACTGAACCAGCTGACCGCGCAGCGCAAGCAGACCATGATGTTCAGCGCCACATTTGCGCCCCGCATCCAGCAACTGGCCATGCGCGTGATGCACGACGGTGGTTCGTCTGTGCAGAAGGTGACCATCGATTCTCCGCAAGAGAAGCACGCCAACATCAAGCAAGTTCTGTACTGGGCCGACAATGCCCAGCACAAGCGCAAGATGCTGGACCACTGGCTGCGCGACACCACGATCAACCAAGCCATTGTCTTTGCCAGCACCCAGGTGGAGTGCGACGGTTTGGCCAACGACCTGCAGCAAGAAGGCTTCTCGGCCGTCGCGTTGCACGGCGCCCTGAGCCAGGGCCTGCGCAACCGCCGTTTGATGGCGTTGCGCGCTGGTCAGGTGCAGATTCTGGTGGCTACTGACGTGGCAGCACGGGGCATCGACGTGCCTACCATCACCCACGTGTTCAACTTCGGCCTGCCCATGAAGGCTGAGGATTACACCCACCGCATCGGTCGTACCGGCCGTGCGGGCCGCGATGGCCTGGCCATCACGTTTGCCGAGTTCCGCGATCGCCGCAAGATCTACGACATTGAGTCGTACAGCCGCCAGCAGTTCAAGGCCGAAGTGATTCCGGGCATGGAGCCTTCACAGCGCGCTCCGCAGGCACCCCGCGGTGGCGATTTTGGTGGTGGCCGTGGCGCCCCGGGCCGTTCGTATGACAACCGTGATAACCAGTCGCGCGGTCGCTTCGGTGGTCCCGCACGTGGTGGCAATGATCGTGGTGGATTCGGTGGTGGCTTTGGCGGCGGCTTTGCTGGTCGTGACAACCGTGGCGCCCCTGCCCGTGGTGAAGGCGGCGGCGGTTTCGCTGGCCGTGATGACCGTGGCGGCGACCGTGGTTTTGCGCCGCGTCGTGACGGTGACGGTTATGGCCGCAAGCCTGGTTTTGGTGATACAGGCCGTGGTGGCTTTGCCCCTCGTGGCGATGCGGGTGCACCGCGCGGCGATTTCGCTCCTCGCAAGCCTGCATTTGCCAAGCCTGCCGGTGGTGGTGGCAAGCCCTTTGTGGCCCACGATGCCCGCAAGCGTCCTGCACGCCCCGCGCGCTGATTGTTGTGTGGCGCTAGCGCCGCCCTTTGTGCAAAGGTCAGTACCGTAAGGTGCTGGCCTTTTTTCATTGGGGAGGCCATTTCAGCTGCGGATGCCAACGGCGCCTCGTCAATAATGGCCGCCGGAGGAATCTGCTGTGTCGTCTTCTTTATCTTCGGGTGCGGACTTTGAGCACATGTTCGGGCTGGCGCCAGTGTCGCTCTGGTTGGAGGACTACAGTGCGCTCAAGCAGCTTTTTGAGCAGTGGCGCGCCGAAGGCGTGACCGACATCCGCCAGTTTCTGGCAGAGGACCCGGCCCGCCTGCGGGCCTGCAGTGCAGCCCTCAAGGTGCTCAAGGTGAATCAGCGCACGCTGGATCTGTTTGCCGCCGAGAGCCAGCAGGTACTGGAAGCCAATCTGGATAAGGTCTTCAGGGACGACATGCACGACGCGGTGGCGCATGAGCTGTCTCAGTTGTGGGACGGGCAGCTGGAGTTTTCTAACCAGACAGTCAACTATGCGCTCGACGGACGTCGGCTGGATGTGCAGATCCGTGCGCGCATCCTGCCCGGTTACGAGGACAACTGGAGCCGTGTGCTGGTGTCGCTGGAGGATGTTACGGCCACCGTGCGTGCAGGTGCCGAGCTGCGCCGCAGCGAACGGTACGCACGCGATTTGTTCGAACATTCACCCGTGTCCTTGTGGGTGGAGGACTTCAGTGCGGTCAAGAGCCTGCTCGATGGTGTGCGTGCGCAGGGTATTGATGATTTCAAGACATTCATCCGGGTGCATCCCGAGTTCGTGACACGCTGCATGCACGAAATCCGGGTGATCGATGTGAACCAGCAGACCCTGCGGATGTTCGGCGCAGAGAGCAAAGAAATGCTGCTGAACAACATTGGTCGGGTGTTTCGCGGTGAGATGCACGAGTCCTTTGCGGAGCAATTGCTGGACCTGTGGGAGGGCAAGACCTTTCAGCAGCGCGAAGTGGTTAACTACGCACTGTCCGGGGATGC
>NZ_QAIM01000264.1:0-17111 GCF_003061035.1 Acidovorax sp. HMWF018 | reverse complement strand
CGGCTGGGCATCTGTGTGGCTGACCGGCCGGCCTGCGGCGTCGTAGCGCCAAGATTGGGTTGCTCCATCGGGCAGGCCGACGTTCAACAACTCTCCCATGGCGCTGTGGCCCAGCGATGTCACATGGCCAAGGGCGTCGGTGACCCTTTGCAGGTGCCCCATGCCGTCGTAGGCGTAGCGCGTGGTGTACCCCGAACAGTCGGTGTAGCTGTTAAGCAAACCGCGGGCGTCGTAGCGCAGGTTTTTGGCGCCGCCGCTTGCGTCGGTTATCTGCACCAGCAGTCCATAGCCATCCCAGGCATAGTGGGTTGCGGTGCCGTCCGGCGCAATGGCTGAGGTGCAAAGGCCGCGCGCGTCGTACTCGTAGCACCACGCCTTGCCATCAGGGCGTGTAATGCTCAGCGGCTCAAACCAGGTGGTGTCCCACAACGTCCGCGTGGTACGCCCCATTGGGTCGGTTTCAAGAATGGGCAGCCCGCTGCTGTCGTACTGCCAGCACCATGTCTGGCCGCCGGGCAGGGTGGCGCTCAGCAGCTCGCGGCTGGCGCTCCATTCAAGCACCCAGGTCTGCCCCAAGGCATTGCAGTAGCTCGTCAGGTTGTAGTGGGCGTCCCAGCTCCAATGTTCGGTGCGGCCAAGTTGGTCAGTGGTCCATGTCTGGCCGGGTACGTTGCCGTTCGCGGCAGTGTCAGATGCGCGCGTACCATCTTCCGCCCGGTAAGCAATGTCGTAGCGCTCACCGTCGCTGGTCCAGTGACGAATGACGCGTCGATCGCGTCCCGTTGGCGTCGCCCATGTACTACCGGCAGCGATGCCTTCGCTGACAGGTCCGTCTGCGGCGCCCGGTGCTTGCCACTCGTAGAAGCACCCGAAACCCGCCGCGTCGATGTGCGCAGTCATCAGCCCATCGGCGTACTGAAACCGGCGCGCAGTGCGCCCGTCCCGCCACTGCACGGAACTTACCTGTCCACCAGCGTCGTAGTCGTACATCGCCAGTTCACCCACCGACTCGCCAGGAGCCCCCGTCTCCAGGCTTAGCTTCCGCAATCGACCAGGGTTTGCTCCCGCACTGTCCAGGCTGTAGTGCAGCCTCAAGACTCTGCCTAGCGAATCGGTAATTTTTTCGAGGCGCTGCGGTGCGTCCTGCGTGTAGGTTAGGCGCACCCACTGGCCGGTGCGGTTACGCACGCGTTGCAGGCGAAGAATGCTCGCGCCGTCCGCTCCTGCAGTAGCGTCGGTGGGATGGCCGAACTGATAGCGCAGCAAGTCCATGTCCTTCACTTCATACGCGCCGCCGGCCGTGCACCCCAGCGAGAACCCCTCGGCAGTGTTGAAGAACGTGGTGCCCGGCTCTACCCAAGGCATGTCAATGCGTCGCCCTTGGGCATTCACATATGTCAGCCTTCCCGGCCCTGCATTCGATGGGGCGCGCACGTGAAGTTCGACCTCGTACGGCGTGCTCCATCCTTTTCCGTGCAGAGTGTGCAGCCGGTGGTCATGGCTGCTGTAGAAGCGGCGCCACTCGATGGGCAGCATGCCTGGGAGATGGAAGTCGGTGTCCTGGGCACCATCCAGAACCTTCCCGCCGGTCGCGGGGTTGACCGGATGACCGATGGCTGTGCGCATGCTTTTTCCAAGCACCTCTCCAGCCATGCCAACGGCTGTGCCCAGGGCCAAGCAACCGAGCTTGCCTGGCAGACTGCCCCGCCCCAGCAAGGCCAGGCCCAGTTCAGTCCCCGTTTCCCACCACATCTTGTCATCGGCGATCTCAAGGTACTGGGTCTTGTTGCCACCAACAATGACGTTATCTGAGCCCGTAGCGATCTGCGCAGAGCACTCCAGCTTGTCGCCTTTTCGCGCCGCGGGGCCGGTCTCGATGAAAACGGAGTCGCTGCCTTCCGCAATCCGATTCGGATTGAGCGAGGCATGCTTAGAGCAGACGGCTGCATCCAGCACCGCTCTCATGGCTTCGCGCTGGTTAATGAACACCCGCGAAGCACCGTTGATGCCGAGCACACCGGTGATATCCAGCTCACCAATGTCCTCGGTCATCTCCTGTATCTTCTTTTCCTTGTAATCGCTCCAGCCGGTCGCCCCGCCGATCACCCCGGCTACAAGGCCGCACAGGATGAATGCGCCGCAGCCAAACGTGGCCACCGAGACGCCCAATGCCAGCGCAACCGCACCGGCCACCAGAGCCCCCTCGACCATGGCAGAACCTACGCGTAGGGCAACACGCGCCAGGCGCGCCCAAACACCCACGTGGCCGATCTCGTCGGCCATGCGCGCCGCCGCCATTCCACCCATGAAAGGCTCCCTATGTTGCTTGCGGCTTTTGGCCGTTAATAATTCTCGAAGCTCGTCAGCACGCGTTCGACCGTCTGAAGGTTTTCCTGCGTGAACGCTACCGGCGACGAAAAAGTAACGCTCAGCACCTTGCGCAGGGGTGTCATTGGAAATACAGCCTGAATGTGGTGCACCAACTTGCCCTGTTGCTTGTAGTTCACCCCAAAGCTGAAACCTTCAATGGCTGAGTTGCCGCCTCCGAGCCGAGCAGGCCGCTGAGGGCCCTTTTCTAACTTTGTGACCTGTCTGCCTAGATCCTTCAGCTGGCGGTCAACAAACTGTTGCAGCGATTCATCGCCTTCCAACGGGTCGCGCGTGATAGCGATGGTGAGGCCAGCCGACCCCAGTTGGGGCGCTAGCACGTTGACGGTCCTGTCGTCCAGGTACTCAGGCACGTCGAAGGCGCCCTCGTTGAAGTGGTACTTCATGGTCTATCCGCAATTAAGGTGAATTTTTTTACCGAACTCATCGAGGTCATCATCAAACTTCAGAAGCCCCTTCTTGACGCCCACGATCTCGATGTCGCCTTCATCGGTGAGCTTGATATAAGCCTTGCCGTTGCCGACCACGAGCGTGATGCTCTCTGCCGCTTCGAGCCGTATGTGTTTGCCCGCTTTGATCAGCACGGAATCGGCATCCGCCCGCACGTTGACGTTTTGTTTGCCGATCACGGTGGCATCTGCGGTGGTAGACGCCATGGTGATGTTCTGCTTGGCAGTCAAATTCATATTGCCCGACTGCGCTTCATGACCCACATCACCCGAAGTCACCGTCGTTCGTTGACCACCTTCAGTCACATGAGTCAACATGCCGCCCTTTGCCAATAGCGTCAGCTGTTGTTGCGTGGAGGTAGTGACCGGCCCTTTGCCGTGAACGGATACGCTCTGACCCGAACTGACGACGATTGGCTTGGGGCTGATCATCGACTGCCCTTCCGGACTGACGATCGACACGATAGGTTTGCTGATGTCCTTGGATTTCGCCTGCATCTCCAAAGCTTCGGGCAGTGCAGGGTCCGTGTTCATCGGCATCACTAGCTCAGGCCCCGTACCGGCAGAGCTGCCAGCGGAAACGAAAGACGAAACGGCCGCAGCCATCTGCCCCAAGGAAGTCGCAGCAGCCACCTTGCCAACCATGGACTGGATGCCGGATGCCAACTCGCTCATATGCGCCATCTTGAGGTTGTTGATGCCGCTTATCACAGCCTCCATTCCAGACACGGCGCTTTTCGCTTGATCCATCAGACCCTGAACAGACTCCAACCCAGCTCCGAGATTTGAAAAACCATCCGGACTGTCATGCGCCACCTTCTGCTTGAAATCCTGCGTATACGTCGTGATCAGCAGCCCCTTGTCCGCCCGGATGGCACCCCACTCATTGGTGCGCAGCTCAAAGCCATAGCTGCGCTTGGCCTCGGTGCTCTGGTTCATCAGGTAACCCATGTGCAGGTGCGTATTGCCATGGTCGGTGGAGAGCTCGATGTGCTCGATGCCCTTTTGGTCCTCAAACCGCAGCATGTGCTTGCCGCCGCCGCCTTTGCTCCAGTTCGTCTGGAAGCCGGACTGCGTCTTGTGCTTGGGCAGCTCCCACGGTGGCATCTGGTCTGCGTTGTAGACGCGGCCAGTGATGATGGGATAGTCGGGGTCGCCGTTGAGGAAGTCCACGATGACTTCCTGGCCGATGCGCGGCGTGAAGATACCGCCGTACTTCATGCCCGCCCACGGGTGCGACACTCGGATCCAACAGCTGGAGTTCTCGTCCATGGAGCCAATGCGGTCCCAGTGGAACTGCACCTTCACACGTCCGTATTTGTCGGTCCAGATTTCCTCACCAGGCGGGCCCACCACCACAGCCGTCTGGGGGCCCTGGCTACGGGGCTTGGGCGTGACCCGGGGTGGGGTGAACGGCAAACTGGTGGGTTGCGCCTTCAGCACAAACCGTTGAATGGACCCCACCTCATCCTTGGTGGTTTTAGGCGTGGGCTTGGCTACGCTGCTGACCTCAGGGTTCTCCTGAAAATGGTATTGCACCGAGGTGATGAGGTACTGCTGGTTCTGGTCTTCGCGCGGGTAGTTTTCCAGGTTGAAGGTGTAGCCGGGGGTGAGCGCGCGGCAGCTGGATTTACCTTGTACGACGCTTTGGCGAGTCAGGTTCTCCTGGAGGCGCACCTTCACATACGCCTCGCCATCTCCATATTCGGTATAGCCACCGGGCCACTCGTAGATCTCGTGGCTGTCATGCGCGTGACCCGGGGGATCTTTGCGCATGTTCGACAAATCTGCCTTGGGCTTCTTGAAGTCGTAGTCGTCGTTGTAATGCCGACCCGGTTTGATTTCCTCCGCCAACTCCCACGCATAGATGCTTTCGCGATCAGCGATGGCAGCTTTTTCAGGGGGATAAAAGGGGATTGAGGCTGCGTCTGGCAAAGGGCTGTGCGACGCCACAATGTCGTCCGCCAGCGTGAGCGTGTGTTGTCCTGCTGAATGCTGGTGGTAATAATAAATACCCTCATGCTCCATGAGGCGAGAAACAAACTGGCAATCAGTTTCGTTGTATTGAACGCAATAATCCCAGGTACGATAACTGCGTGTCAGCTTTTTATCGAGGGGGTACCCATATTTACCCAGAACTTCTTCAATGATTTCTGGAACAGTTTTGTTCTGAAATATCTTGAAATCGCTTTTACGGGTTGCCAGCCAGAGCCAGGGGCTGAGCCGCGCCCGGTAGGAGTACATGCGGTGGTCTTGCCCCTGCATGCCAAACCGGGTGACGATGCCGTCTATATGGCGGGTGCCACCGCCCTCCGTTTCTACAACGATGGTGGCGTTTTTGCCCAACAACGCCTTGGGATCCACACTTTTGCTCTCACTCAGCAAGTCCACGTCCAGGGTGAAGAGTTGGCTGATCTCTTCGATACCCTGGAGTTGCCTGAATTTGAGCTGGTCGCCCAGAGGCGTTTGAATGGTGACGCGACGTTTCATGTGCTGCAGACTGTCCGGCCGATGAGTGCAAAGTGCGGCGGATGATAGCTGCAGGCAGGTATTTTCTTTTGACAGAAGGCGCCGTTAATACGGCGAAATTAACGCAAAAAGTAACTTCGGTTACCAATCAGGAATCTTCAAGACATCTTGCAACAGAAAGAAAATCGGCAAAGGCACCTGTGGTAATGAACAACTCCTGTCCAACTCTTTTTGAAACAAGGCTCATGTCATTTGCAGCAGGCCGCTCATCAGGATCATCGCGAGGCGCTTTGCGACGACATTTCTGCCAAGGCTGAGCTCGGCATCGAAAACGATTGGAGGCACGGCATCAGGCCATTGCCGACGGCGCCGCTTGAGGATCACCCCCCTCCACCGCTCTCCCCTCCATCTCCCCCTCCACCTTGCGCAGCAAGTCCGCCAGGGTCTTGCCGGGCTCCTGCCGGAACTGCTCGTCCAGCACGGTGATCGAAGAAATGCGGTCGATGCGAAAACCCCGAAAGTCATTGCGCAGCTCGCACCAGGCCGACAGTGTCCAGACCTTGCCCCAGTAAAAGCAGCCCAGCGGGCGCAGGCGGCGCAGGCTGGGGCGGCCGTTGACGTCGGCGTAGTCCACTTGCACCACGTGGCGGCTGTGCACGGCCTCGCGCAGGGCTTGCAGGGTGGCCTGGGCGCGCGGGTCCAGGCCGACGGGCGGGGCATACAGGGCCTGGGCCTCGGCCGCGACGCGCGCGGCGGGGGGCAGCACGGACAGGATCTTGCCCAGGGCGCCTTCCACCTCTCGGGCCAGCCCGGCATCCAGCCAGGTTTGGGCCAGACGGGCGGCAGCTACCAGCGCATTGGCTTCACCCTGGCTGAACATCAGCGGCGGCAGATCGAAGCCCGCGCCCAGGCGGTAGCCCACACCGGCTTCGCCCTCAATGGGCACGCCCTGG
This sequence comes from Acidovorax sp. HMWF018, assembly GCF_003061035.1. Lineage (NCBI taxonomy): Bacteria > Pseudomonadati > Pseudomonadota > Betaproteobacteria > Burkholderiales > Comamonadaceae > Acidovorax > Acidovorax sp. HMWF018. Next base: position 10,852 of record NZ_QAIM01000264.1, on the reverse strand, counting down.
TGCTGGAGGTCCGCCACGTCGCGGTAGATGGTGCGGGCCGAGACTTCAAGCCGCTCGGCCAGGAAGGCGGCGGTGGACAGGCGCCGCCCCCGGATGAGCTGGACGATCTGGAACAGGCGGTCAGCGCGGCGCATGAACGTGCCCCCCGGGGCGAGCTGCAGCCGACCAGATGGGCAGTGTCAGGACGCAGAACTCAGCCATGGCCTTTGCTCTGCTGCGCCAGCGCGTCGTCGATCTGGGAGGCGCGCACAAACGCGGGGCGCTGCCTGAACGGCTGCACAAACTGCTCGAACGCGGGGCGGCGTTCGATGGTGCCGAACTGCATCCCCCAGATCAGGTGCGCGCCCACATACAGGTCGACGGCCGTGAAGTGGTCGCCGCACAGATGCGGGCCCTGGCTCACGGCCTGCTCCAGGGTGTTCATCACATCGGCGTAGCTGCCGTAGCCCACCATGGCCGCCCGTTCGGCGGGTGCCAGCAGGTTCAGCGCCTTGGCGGTGGCGGCGCTCTCCAGCGGGCCGGCGCAAAAGAACAGCCAGCGGTAGTACGCAGCGCGGGCAGGTGTCCCCACAGGGGGGGCCAACGATTTGTCGGGGAACAGGTCGGCCAGATAGGCGCAGATGGCCGCCACCTCGGTGACCACCACCTGCCCATGCCGCAGTGCAGGCACCTTGCCCATGGGGTTGATGGCCAGGTAGTCGGGAGCCTTCATGGTGGTGCCGTATTCAAGCAGCACGGTGTCGTAGGGCACACCACACTCTTCCAGCATCCAGCGCGCGGTACGGCCTCGGGACATGGGATGGGTGTAGAACGTCAGGGCGGCAGAAGATGTGTTCATGGAGGCTCCTGGTTCGTTCAGGTCATGCGCGGGGCGCACTGGGGGCGATACCGATATGGATGGCCACGCGGTCCGGGCCTTCATACAGCTCGAAATCGGTGCCAAAACGCCGGGGGACTTGCGGGTGGGCCGCAAAGTAGCGCCAGACCTCGCCCCAGGCATCGATCACCATCTGCGGCATTGTGCCGTGGCCGTGGAACACCAGATAGTCGCCCGCCTGCACCGCGATCTGCACAGCCCCTGGCACCGAGGTGACGACGGGCGGTGGCACAGCCACGCCAGCAGTGACATCAAAGGCGCCATGTTCGTCGGATTCGTAGCCGCTGTAGACGCCGAAGATGCGGCCATCTTCACCACGGCCGGGCAGGTTGCGCTCCCAGCTCTGGCTGAAAAATCGGTCCCAGAGACCTCCAATGCGGGCGGTGGCGGGGTCCATCTCGTCGCGGTTGCGGGTGCGTACCGTCAGTCCAGTGACATGAAACGCGGCAACCGGGGTCATGGTGGGGGTTGTTGTCATGGTCAAGCTCCTCTCTGTGTCGGGCCCGGCATGGTGCAGCCCGGCTGCTGACAACATGGTGTCAGTAGCCTGTCTGCAGCATTGCAACAAGCCGTGACACGCGCCGACGCAGACGGAGCCACGCCGCAGGGCCCCATCTCGGCCGACGAGAAGATGACGGAAGCGGCTGCCAGCACGCCAGGATCAGCAAGGGCAGAGGGAGCGTTGTGCCGCCCCCCGCTCAGCTCAGCACGGGCCGGTCAGGCTGCGGCGGCGGAGTCGCCAGGCTCTACGGCGGGAGCAGCAGATACCGCAGCCGCTGCAGCAGCCGCCCGCCGGCGGGCGCGCTCCAGCTGCTGCCCCACCGTGCGGGGCACCATGCCGTACATATCGGCAAAGGCGTCCAGGGTCTGGCCGCTGGCCTCAAAGGCGCGCAGCAAGGCTTCATCCTTGGCGTTGCGGGCCGACCATTCGGCAAAGGCTTCTTCGAGGATGGCGTTGGCGGCTTCGTCGCGGCTCAACACCAGTTGGGTATATGCCTCGCGCGTGAGGCCCGAGGCCTCGAACGCAGCCATCATGCGGTTGCGCAGCTTGGGCAGCAGGTCTTCGGTGGCGCGCGCCTTCTTGCGGCGGTAGACCTCCAGCAGCGCATGGTGCACATGCTCGGGGGCCATGTCTTCCACAGGCTGGCCCTGCAGGTCGTGGCGCTTATCGCCTGCCGCCACGCTTTGCAGATAGCGCGTGGAGCGGGTGTGCAGGCCCAGCGCCACCTTGAGCGCCTCGCGCTCGAACAGCTCGGGGTGGGCCGCCAGGATGTCCTGGAAGATGCCGCGCTTGAGCGGACGGAACACGGCGCCAAACAGGTGGGGGTAGAGCCCTGCCAGCTGCTCCAGCGCGGGGTGCACGCGCTGCGGCGCGCGCGTGCCTGCGCCCGGGCCACCTGCGGGCGCAGCAGCGTCTGCCGCACCGTCGGCGCTTGCACGGCCCTGCGGCGCCTGGCGCCCTTCGGGTTTGCGGCGGTTGCGGCCACCCCGGCGCGAGCCGTCCTGGCGCCGCTGGGGCGCGCCGGCTTCGGCCAACGCAGCAGGTTCAGAGGCCGCCACAGCGACCGCGGCAGCCTCGGTCGGCACAGGCGCTGCCTGGGGAGCGGCAGGCGCTACGGGCGCGACGGGTGCGGTTTGGGGTTGTTCTTGTGCGGACACGGAGTCGGTCATGGCGGTGCAGTTCGGGGGCAAATGAGAGGCGACAAAACCCTCGATCATGCCAGCCTCGGGGCTACAGGCACCAAATGGGCCGGATTCCGGCGCACGCCGTAAGCGCCCCGCGTCTCGCCCAACGTGCCGTCAACCCGTGCGCAGGGCCTCGTCCAGCACCTCCACCCAGTGCCGCACAGGCGTCCCCGTGCCGCTTTGCAGATGGGTGATGCAGCCGATGTTGGCCGACAAGATCATGTCGGGCGGCTGGTTGCCGAAGGCCTCGCCGAGCACACCCAGCTTGCGGTCGCGCAGCTGGTAGGACAGGTCGGGGTTGAGCACCGAATAGGTGCCTGCCGAGCCACAGCACAGGTGGGCATCGTTGCGTGCGGTGCGCAGCTTGAAGCCCAGCTGGTTCAGGTGCACCTCCACCCCGCCGCGCAGCTTCTGACCGTGCTGGAGCGTGCAAGGGGGGTGGTAGGCGTACAGGGTGTCCGGCTGGTTCACACGGCCCTGCAGCTTGGTGGCCAGCTCGGGCAGCAGGGCGGGCAGCAGCTCCGACAGGTCGCGCGTGAGGGCGCTGATGCGCTCGGCCTTGGCCGCGTATGCCGCATCGTCCTTCAGGATGTGACCGTATTCCTTGACGGTGACGCCGCAGCCCGAGGCGTTCATGACGATGGCCTCGACCCCACCTGCGTCCACCAGCGGCCACCAGGCGTCGATGTTGGCGCGCATCTCTGCCATGCCGCCAGCCTGGTCGTTGAGGTGGAATTTGACGGCGCCGCAGCAGCCCGCCTTGGATGCGATCACGGTCTGGATGCCCACCGCGTCGAGCACGCGGGCGGTGGCCGTGTTGATGTTCGGCATCATGGCCGGTTGCACGCAGCCCGCCAGCATGAGCACCTTGCGCGCATGCTCACGCGTGGGCCAGACGCCAGCGGCCTGCAGTGCGGGCACCTTGGCCTTCAGCGCCTCGGGCAGCAGGCCGCGCACCATTTGTCCTGCCTTCATGGCAGGAGCGAACAGCGGCGAAGGCAGACCCTCCTTCAGCGCCCAACGCAGGGCTTTTTCGCCCACAGGGCGGGGCACTTTTTCATCGACGATCTTGCGACCGATGTCCACCAGGTGGCCGTATTGCACGCCGCTCGGGCAGGTGCTTTCGCAGTTGCGGCAGGTGAGGCACCGGTCCAGGTGCATCTGGGTCTTGCGCGTGGGCTCGGCGCCTTCGAGCACCTGCTTAATGAGGTAGATGCGGCCGCGCGGGCCGTCCAGCTCGTCGCCCAGCAGCTGGTAGGTGGGGCAGGTGGCGGTGCAAAAGCCGCAGTGCACACATTTGCGCAGGATGGATTCGGCCTCCAGGCCATCGGCGCGGGCGCGGTATTCGGGGGAGAGCTGGGTTTGCATGGGGTGCAGCCTGGGCGAAGAGACAAAAATTTCGGCGGAGGTTGGTCAGCGCGCGGCCGGTGGGTCCGCTGGCGGCGCCAGGCTGGGGTCGCCCGGCGCGGCGGGCGCCGAGGGCTTGCGCAAGGGGCGGCGCAGCCTGGCGCGGTCAGCCCACAGCGGGGGCAGCGACAGGGCCAGCAGCACCAGCGCCAGCGGCACCACAAACACAAAGCCCACGTGCTTGAAGCCCGCAGCTCCCGCAATGCCGCCCACCAGGAACATGCCCACCAGCCCGGCAAACAGCCGCAGCCGCGCCTGGTTGGCGCGCACCTGCGATTCGGGCGCGGTGCCGGTGCGGTTCCAGTAGAGCGCCTTGCCCATCTCGATGCCCAGGTCGGTCACCACGCCCGTCATGTGGGTGGTGCGGATCTGGGACGAGGACATCTTGGTCACCGTGGCGTTCTGCAGCCCCATGATGAAGGACAGCAGCAGCACCGTGAGTGGCACCGCAAAAGGCGTGGGCCAGCTGAGAGTGATGGCGCCCACCAGGCCAAACAGCAGCATGAGCACGGACTCCAGCAGCAGCGGCAGCGCGTAGGTGCTGCGCAGCCGGCGCTGGCGCGCCCAGTTGACCATGATGGCAGTGGTACCCGCCCCCGACATGAAGGCCCAGAGCGCGCCCACGGCGCCCAGCACCAGCTTCATCTGCCCCAGCACCAGGTTGTCGGCCAGCGACGACAGGAAACCCGTCATGTGCGAGGTGTAGAGGTGCACCACCAGAAACCCCCCGGCGTTCACCGCCCCGGCGTTGAACGCCAGCAGCAGGCCCAGCACCTGGTTGCTCGCAACCGTGCGGTGGTGTCCGGTGAGGTGAAAAAGGCGTCGCATGGCCAGGGTGGCGGTGGTGGCTGTGAGGGGGGGTTGGCTTGCCTACCAGGCCCGCGCCATGCGGCCGGGGTTGAAGATGCCGGCAGGGTCAAAGCTGTGCTTGAGGCGGGCGTGGATTTGCTCCAGCGCCTTGGATTGCGAGTCAAAAGCACCGCTGGCGCCATATTTATTTGCCTCGGCAGCTACAAAAAGAGAAGCACTCCCACCCGCCGCCCGGGCGGCTTCGCGCAGCGCGTCTCCGGCGGACTCGGGGGCCTGCACCCAGCGCAACGCCCCATGCCATTCCACCAGGGGCTGCACGCCGCCGGGCAAGGCCAGCACCGGCGCGGTGGCGGGCACCGACAGGCGCCACAGGGCGTGGTCGGGGCGCGTGGCCCGGTCGGTGAACCACGGCAGGTTCTGCTCGCGGCAGGCGGTCCAGTCAGCGGCCACGGTGGCGTTGTCCATGCGCGTGCCACCCATGGTTTTGCACGCGGCCTCCACCGCCGCCACGGCGCCGCGCAGGCGCACATACAGGGTGCCTGCACCTTCGTCCTGCACCCAACAGCTGGCGTTGAGGGGTAGCGGCTGGCCGCCCCAGGCGTGCAGCTTGCGCAACGCATCGGCCTGGTTGATGCCCTCGAACCGGAGTGTGGCCTCGCCGGGTGCCACGGGCAGCACCTTGAGGCTCACTTCGGTCAGCAGCCCCAGCGTGCCCCAGGCACCGGCCATGAGGCGCGCCACGTCATAGCCCGCCACGTTCTTCATGACCTGGCCGCCGAAGGTGAGCAGCTCGGCCTTGCCGTTGAGCAGGGTCACGCCCAACAGATAGTCACGCACCGCCCCCACGCTGGCGCGCGCCGGGCCCGACAGGCCGGCCGCCACCATACCGCCCACGGTGGCAGCGCCCGAAGGGGGCTTGGCGAAATGCGGGGGTTCAAAAGGCAGGCACTGGCCCTGCTCGGCGAGCGCGGCCTCCAGCTCGGCCAGCGGGGTGCCGGCCCGCACGGTGACGACCAGCTCGCTGGGCTCGTAGCTCACTATGCCGCGCAGCACCCGGGTGTCGAGCACCTCGCCGTGCAGCGCCAGGCCATGGAAGTCTTTGGTGCCCCCGCCACGGATGCGCAACGGGGTCTGGTCGGCGGCGGCAGCGCGCACGCGCTCAGTGATCGGGGCGAGGGAAAAGTCCATCCGTGCATCGTAGCGGCAGCGGTCCGCCGCACGGCATGCAGGGGGCGTGAATTTTTTGAACAGCGGACGTGCAAAGGACTGGCGGATGCCACGGGACCTTTGGCCCCCTGGCGCGCCAGTCCCACACGCGTCACCCACCGGTACGAAAAAAGCCCGCCGGTGGTCGGCGGGCTGAAGTAACCAGAGGAGTAACTCGCTTGTTCTTATTGCGACGCCACGGTGCCACCAGACACCGCAGCGCGTAGGGCGCAGAGCGATCAGCGGTTGTACGCCGTTTCGCCGTGCGAGGTGATGTCCAGACCTTCGCGTTCGTCTTCTTCCGAGACACGCAGGCCCACCGTCAGGTCAACCACCTTGTAGGCCACGAAGGACACCACGCCCGACCACACGATGGTCAGCAGCACGGCCTTGGCCTGTGTCCACACCTGGGCAGCGATGGAGTAGTCGGCAGAGGTCACCATGGTGGCGGTCACCCAGTCGGCCACGTAGCCAGGGCCACCCAGACCAGGGGCGTTGAAAACGCCGGTCAGCAGGGCACCCACGATACCGCCGATGCCGTGCACGCCGAACACGTCGAGCGAGTCGTCCGCACCCAGCAGCTTCTTGAGGCCGTTGACACCCCACAGGCAGGCAAAACCACCCACCAGACCGATGACCAGCGCACCGCCGATACCGACGTTGCCCGCAGCCGGCGTGATGGCCACCAGGCCCGCCACAGCACCCGACGCTGCACCCAGCATCGAAGCCTTGCCGCGCATCAGCGCTTCACCCATGCACCATGCCAGCACGGCTGCAGCGGTAGCCACCAGCGTGTTGATGAAGGCCAGGGCTGCAAAACCGTTGGCTTCCAGGGCAGAGCCGGCATTGAAGCCGAACCAGCCCACCCACAGCAGCGAGGCACCGACCATGGTCAGCGTCAGGCTGTGAGGCGCCATGGCTTCCTTGCCGTAACCAATGCGCTTGCCCACCATGAACGCACCCACCAGGCCCGCCACAGCGGCGTTGATGTGCACCACGGTACCGCCAGCGAAGTCCAGAGCACCCCACTGCCAGATCTGGCCGGCCTTGCTGGTCATGGCGTCGGCCACTTCCTTGGAGGCGTAGGCATCAGGACCCATCCAGAACCACACCATGTGGGCGATCGGCAGGTAGCTGAACGTGAACCACAGGACCATGAACAGCATGACGGCGCTGAACTTGATGCGCTCTGCGAACGCACCGACGATCAGGGCGCAGGTGATGCCGGCGAACGTGGCCTGGAAAGCGGCAAACACCACTTCCGGAATCACGACACCCTTGCTGAACGTGGCAGCGTTGGCAAACGTGCCTGCGGCGTTGTCCCAGATGCCCTTCATGAACAGCCGGTCGAAACCACCGATGAAGGCACCGCCTTCGGTGAAGGCCAGGCTGTAGCCGTAGATGAACCACAGCACCACGATCAGCGAGAACGTGACCATCACCTGCATCAGCACGGACAGCATGTTCTTGCTGCGCACCAGGCCACCGTAGAACAGCGCCAGGCCGGGCAGGACCATCAGGATCACGAGGATGGTGGAGGTCATCATCCACGCGGTGTCACCCTTGTTGGGGACAGGAGCAGGCGCTTCTGCGGCGGGCGCTGCAGGCGCAGCGGCGGCAGCAGCAGCCGGTGCAGCCGCAGCGGCAGCAGGGGCTTCAGCCGCTGGTGCAGCCGCAGCGGGTGCCGAGGCCTCTGCCGTGGCGGGCGCCTGGGCGAGGACAGCCGATCCGCCGGATAGCAGACTCAGCCCCAGAATGAAGGAAGCAAGCAGTTTTTTCATGGCGTTTCTCTTCTTGGATGGGATGCGGCCTCGCCCTTACAGGGCTTCCTTGCCGGTTTCGCCAGTGCGGATGCGCACCACCTGCTCCAGGTGGGTCACGAAAATCTTGCCGTCACCGATCTTGCCGGTGCGCGCTGCGGTCTCGATGGACTCGATCACGCGGTCCACCAGGTCGTCGGCCACGGCGGCCTCGATCTTGACCTTGGGAAGAAAGTCCACCACATACTCTGCACCGCGGTACAGCTCGGTGTGGCCCTTTTGGCGGCCAAAGCCCTTGACTTCGGTCACCGTGATGCCTTGCACGCCGATGTCGGAGAGCGCTTCGCGCACTTCGTCGAGCTTGAAGGGCTTGATGATGGCTGTCACCATTTTCATTTTCAGTTCCTCCGAAATGGGCGCCGCCGGCGCCCATTGAGACTTACAGGGTTTTGGTGAGCGTGACGATCACGCGCGACTTGTTGACCGGGCCGTAGAAGGCCTTCTTGGTGGCGCCAACCACGGCAGCGCCGAGGGACACGCCGCCGCCGAAGTCGTACGAACCGCCCAGGCTGTAGTCCATGAAGTTGGGGGCCGTGATGTCACCACCAAAGCGGGTGAAGCCGACCGACGCCTTCAGCGTGGTGCTGGGGGCCACTTCCTGGGCAAACGCCAGGTTCAGGTAGCCGGTGTTGCGGCCCTTCATGCCAGGACCTGCGTAGGCAAAGTAGTCCTTGGACAGGGTGTGCGAGTACTTGGCCGTCACGGGGCCGAAGGTGGCAGCGCCATAGACTTCGGTGGTGTTGCCCGCGCTGTTGCCGGGGTAGATGTAGGTCAGCAGGCCCACGTCCAGGTCCACGTCACCGGCCTTGAACTTGTAGCCGCCGTAGATGTCGGATTCGAGCGAGTTGCCGGACAGCCAGTTGACGCTGGAGTTCCAGTTGCCCACGTAGAAGCCGGTTTCGCCGAAGGTGTAGTCAAAGCCGCCTTGCAGTGCGGGCTTGACGGCCTTGACCTTGGACGTGTCCTGGTCCTGGCCACGGAACTTGTAGTTCGTGGTCAGGCTGACGTTGGCGGTGAGCTGGGCGCTGGCCAGCATGGGAAGGGTTGCAACAAGGGCAACGCCCAGGGTCTTGATGATGGCGCGGGTCATGTTTCCTCCGGTTGGACAAAGTAGGGACAAGCGCTTTAAGCACGGACCGTGCCACACCAAGGTGCACGGCGCGCTACACGGTTGCGTTGCGTTACAACAATCCCCAGTACAGTGGCGGTGACCGCGTCCGGCATGTTGCACCCAACTGGTGCAGACACCCAACAGGCCGCGCTAAAAAACCACAAAACGCACCCATCTGGGGAGAAATCGCTTCATGAGTCTTGCTTTGGTGCAAAGCCGCGCCCTTCTGGGGCTGCAGGCGCCTGCAGTCACCGTCGAAGTGCATCTGGCCAACGGTTTGCCCAGCTTCACGCTGGTCGGGCTGGCCGAGGTGGAGGTGAAAGAAGCCCGCGAGCGCGTGCGCTCCGCGCTGCAGAACGCGGGGCTGGAGTTCCCGTCGAACAAACGCATCACCGTCAACCTGGCCCCCGCCGACCTGCCCAAGGATTCGGGCCGCTTCGATCTGCCGATTGCGCTGGGCATCCTCGCCGCCAGCGGTCAGGTGGATGCCAGCCGCCTGGCAGGCTACGAGTTTGCGGGCGAGCTGTCGCTGTCCGGCGAGCTGCGCCCCGTGCGCGGCGCGCTGGCCACCAGCCTGGCCCTGCAGACCCAGCAGATTGACGCACAGCTGGTGCTGCCGCCCGGCAGCGCCGAAGAGGCCGCCCTGGTGCCCGCCGCGCGCGTGGTGCGTGCGCGGCACCTGCTGGATGTGGTGCGGGCGTTCCTGCCACCGGGCAGCACGGCCGGTGGCGATGCCGACGTGGCCAACGACGGCTGGACCCGCCTGCAGGCCACCGCGCTCACCGCCAGCACCACCGGGCCCGACATGGCCGACGTGAAGGGCCAGGCGGGCGCCAAGCGCGCGCTGGAGATTGCAGCGGCTGGCGGCCACAGCCTGCTGATGGCCGGGCCACCTGGCTCGGGCAAGTCGATGCTGGCGCAGCGTTTTGCCGGGCTGCTGCCCGCGATGACGGTGGACGAAGCGCTGGAGAGCGCCGCCATTGCCAGCCTGGCGGGGCGCTTTCGGCCCGAGGCTTTTGGCGTGCGCCCCACCGGCCAGCCCCACCACACGGCCAGCGCGGTGGCGCTGGTGGGCGGTGGCTCGCCACCCCGGCCGGGCGAGATCTCGCTGGCCCACCAGGGCGTGCTCTTCCTTGATGAACTCCCGGAATTCCCCCGCGCTGCGCTAGAGGCTCTGCGCGAGCCGCTAGAGACCGGCCACATCACCATCGCCCGGGCAGCGCAACGCGCGGAGTTTCCGGCCCGGTTCCAGATGATCGCGGCGATGAATCCGTGCCCCTGCGGCTTTCTGGGCTCCACGCAGCGCGCCTGCCGCTGCACGCCTGACCAGGTGCACCGTTACCAGGCCAAGCTCAGCGGCCCGCTGCTGGACCGCATCGACCTGCATGTGGAGGTGCCCGCCCTGCCCGCCGAGCAGCTGGTGCAGGCGGCTGCGGGCGAGTCCACCGCCAGCATCCGCGCCCGGGTGGAGCAGGCCCGCGCCCTGGCCCTAGCACGCCAGGGCAGCACCAACCAGGCGCTGCAGGGGCAGGCCATCGACGCCCACCTGCACCTGGACGAAGCGGCCGCCAAGTTCCTCAACACCGCTGCCGCGCGCCTGGGCTGGTCGGCCCGCAGCACGCACCGGGCGCTGAAGGTGGCGCGCACCATCGCCGACCTGGCGGGCGCGCCCACCACCGAGGTCAGCCATATCGCCGAGGCCGTGCAATACCGCCGCGTACTGCGCAGCCCGGTGTGAGTAGCGCTGGCGGCCCTTGGGGCACATCAGCACCTTGACGGAGACAGATATCAAATTGATAGCGCCTGGCTCATGTATCACTAGCGCCTGCGGCTGATTTTGATCAAAAAGAGGGTGCGCAGCACCCAGCGGGCGCTGCGCACCGGCCGCAGGGGCCCGGGCGCCCGGCACAATCTCCCCCCATGTCCAGCGTTCGC
>NZ_QAIM01000263.1:0-7671 GCF_003061035.1 Acidovorax sp. HMWF018 | reverse complement strand
CATCTTCCAGCGCCGGACGGCATTCCCGCACGGTGCCAAAGCCCGCTGCGTGGGCCGCTTCGGCGATGCGCGGGTGGGTGGTCAGCGCCTGTGCAGCGCCCCAGTATTGGCCGGGCAGGGCCTCGGCCAGGTGGGCCACCGCCTCGGAACTGCTCAGCAGCCAGACGGAGCCATCGTGCGCCGCCTGTTGTGCCAGCGCCACCTCCTGCGCCGTGAAGCGGGGCGCGCCGCGTTGGTAGGCCACCACAAATTCCACCTGACCGCCCTGCGCCTCGATCTGCTGGGCCAGCCACTCGCGGCCATTGCCCTGGGGCGATTCGTGTGCGCCCTGGGGTGTGGCGGAGCGGCCGCGCACGATCAGCACGCGGTCGCCAGGCCGCACCTGGGGGGCCACCTGGCGCCACAGCGCTTCCGAGTCGAACTGCGGCGCGTCGGGCGCGGGCTCATCGATGGCGCTGCGCGGTACGCCCGCCTGCTCCAGCGCGCGGGCGGTACCTGGGCCAGGTGCCCATGCTCTTGTTTTTGTAGCTGCCAGGGTATGAATATCCAGCGCTACAGGGTGATTTGACTCAAAGAAGTGCGCCACGGCGTTGCCGCTGACAAACATCAGGGCGCGGTAGTTGCCGATGTTGGCGCGGGCCAAGTCCAGCGCCTGTTGCAGGGCAGCGTCCGTGCAGGGACCAATCGCAATCAGGGGCAGCGCCACAGCCTGTATGCCGTGTGCGCCCAGTTGCGCCACCCAATGCGCCGCTTCGCGGGCAGGGCGTGTGACGATGACCCGGGGCGCTGAGGTGCCCATCTCAGGCTCTTAGGCCGGGGTGACGCCGCGCGCACCCCCAGCACGCAGGCGCTGCGCAATCGCGTCGCCCAGTGCTTCCGCTTGCGCCAGTGTGGTGACCGGGGCAGAGGCCTGGGCGCGCACCAGCGGTGCTTTGTCCTCGGGGTCGCCCCAGGCGGCGTCCAGCTGCAGTACGCCCTGGGTGAAGGTGCCGTGCGCTGCCAAGGGCATCGAGCAGCTGCCCCCCATGGCGCGGCTCACGGCGCGCTCGGCGGCCACGGTCAGCCAGGTGGTCTGGTGGGCCAGCGGTGCCAGCGCTTCGATCAGGTCTTGCCGGTCGCTGCGCACCTCGATGCCCAGCGCGCCCTGGCCTGCAGCAGGCAGCATGGCGCTGGGCTCGAACGTGGTGCGGATGCGGGCTTCCAGCCCCAGGCGCTTGAGGCCTGCGGCGGCCAGCACGATGGCGTCGTACTGGCCTTCGTCCAGCTTGCGCAGACGGGTGTCGAGGTTGCCGCGCAGGGGCTCGATCTTCAGGTCAGGCCGCAGAGCCTGCAGCAGCACCTGGCGGCGCAGGCTCGACGTGCCCACCACGGCACCCTGCGGCAGGGCGTCCAGGTTCTCGTAGCGGGGGGAGACAAAGGCATCGCGCGGGTCTTCGCGCTCCATCACGCAGGCCAGGGCAAAGCCCTCGGGCAGCTCCATGGGCACGTCCTTGAGCGAATGCACGGCAATGTGGGCGCGGCCTTCTTCCAGCGCCACTTCCAGCTCTTTCACAAACAGGCCCTTGCCGCCCACCTTGCTGAGGGACTTGTCCAGAAGCTGGTCGCCCTTGGTGGTCATGCCCAGCAGTTGCACGCTGTGTCCACGGGCTTCGAGCAGCGCTTTGACATGCTCGGCCTGCCACAGTGCAAGGCGACTTTCGCGCGTGGCGATGACGATGGGGGGCGTGGGCGAGGGGCTCAAGTTCGTAACCTGTTTGTAATTATTCAGCGGCGCAGGATGCTAGCATGCGCCCGCACTGGGGCTGGTGCGGCCTGCGGCCATGCGGGCTCAACGCGCCAGGCCATCCCACCCATCCCGGAGACTCCTGCATGAAACGATCCGACAAGGACCAGCCCCTGATTGATGACATCCGCCTGCTGGGCCGCATTCTGGGCGACGTGATCCGTGAGCAGGAGGGGGTGGAGGCTTATGAGCTGGTCGAGCAGGTCCGCAAGCTCTCCGTGGCCTTCCGCCGCGACGCCGACCAGGAGGCCGACCGCGCGCTCAAGAAGCTGCTCAAGTCCCTGTCGGGCGACCAGACGGTGAGCGTGATCCGCGCCTTCACCTATTTCAGCCACCTCGCCAACCTGGCCGAAGACCGCCACCACATCCGCCGCCGCGCTGTGCACGAGCGCGCAGGCGACACGCAAGAGGGCAGCATCGAAGTCGCCTTGTCGCGCCTGCGCTGGGCTGGCATTGCGCCCAAGACGATTTCGCAGACGCTGGCGGGCAGCTACGTTGCCCCCGTGCTCACGGCCCACCCCACCGAGGTGCAGCGCAAGAGCATTCTGGATGCCGAGCGCGACATCGCCCAGTTGCTGGCCACGCGCGACGACATCCAGGTGCGCGCCCAGCTCTACAACAGTGCCAAGGACGCGCTCACCCCGCGCGAGCTGGCTGCCAACGAAGCCCTGCTGCGGGCCCGCGTGGCGCAGTTGTGGCAGACGCGCCTGCTGCGCTACAGCAAGCTCACGGTGGCTGACGAGATCGAAAACGCGCTTTCTTATTACGAAGCCACCTTTCTGCGTGAGATCCCCAAGATCTATGCGGACCTGGAAAACGAGCTGGGCCAGTACCCTGTGCACAGCTTCTTGCGCATGGGCCAGTGGATTGGTGGCGACCGTGACGGCAATCCCAACGTCACCGCGCAGACCTTGCAATATGCCCTCAGCCGCCAGGCCGAAGTGGCCCTGCGCCACTACCTGACCGAGGTGCACTACCTGGGCGGCGAGCTGTCGCTGTCGGCCCGCCTGGTGCAGGTGTCGGCCGAGATGGAGGCCCTGGCCCAGCGCTCGCCCGACACCAACGAACACCGCGTGGACGAGCCCTACCGCCGCGCCCTCACCGGCATCTACGCGCGCCTTGCCGCATCGCTCAAGGATCTGACCGGTGGCGAGGCCGCGCGCCATGCGGTGGCGCCACAAAACGCCTATGCCAGTGCCGAGGAGTTCCTGGCCGACCTTCGGGTGATCGAGGCCTCGCTGCAGTCCCACCATGGCCAAGCCTTGGCTGCCGAGCGACTGCACCCGCTGATCCGCGCCGTGCAAGTGTTTGGCTTCCACCTGGCCACGGTGGACCTGCGCCAAAGCTCCGACAAGCACGAAGAGGTGGTGGCCGAGCTGCTGGCCAAGGCCCGTATCGAGCCCAACTATGCCAACCTGCAAGAGGCCGCCAAGCGCGCGCTGCTGATCAAGCTGCTGAACGACGCGCGCCCATTGCGCGTGGTGGGGGCCGAGTATTCCGCCCATGCCCAAGGCGAGCTGGCCATTTTTGAAACCGCCCGCGTGATGCGCGAGCGCTTTGGGCACGAGGCGATTCGCCACTACATCATCAGCCACACCGAAACGGTGAGCGACCTGCTGGAGGTGCTGCTGCTGCAAAAGGAAGTGGGGCTGATGAACGGGACCTTGGACACCGAGTCCAAGAACCACCTCATCGTGGTGCCGCTGTTCGAAACCATCGAAGACCTGCGCAATGCCGCGCCCATCATGCGCGAGTTCTATGCGCTGCCCGGCGTGGCAGCCCTGGTGCAGCGCAGCGGTGGCGAGCAGGACATCATGCTGGGCTACAGCGACAGCAACAAAGACGGCGGCATCTTCACCAGCAACTGGGAGCTGTACCGCGCCGAGATCGCCCTCGTCGAACTCTTCGATGAACTTGCCACAACCCACGGCATCCAGCTGCGCATGTTCCATGGCCGGGGCGGCACCGTGGGCCGGGGCGGTGGCCCGAGCTACCAGGCCATCCTGGCGCAGCCCCCTGGCACCGTGCGCGGCCAGATCCGTCTGACGGAGCAGGGCGAGGTCATTGCCTCGAAATACGCCAACCCCGAAATCGGCCGACGCAACCTGGAAACTCTGGTCGCCGCCACGCTCGAAGCCACTCTGCTGCAACCCACCAAGCCCGCCACCAAGGCGTTTTTGGATGCTGCTGCGCAGCTCTCGCTGGCCAGCATGGGCAGCTACCGTGCGCTGGTGTACGAGACCCCGGGCTTTACCGACTACTTCTTCAACTCCACGCCCATCCGCGAGATCGCCGAGCTGAACATCGGCTCGCGCCCTGCCAGCCGCAAGGCCAGCCAGAAGATCGAAGACCTGCGCGCCATCCCCTGGGGCTTCAGCTGGGGCCAGTGCCGCCTCACGCTGCCCGGCTGGTTCGGCTTTGGCTCGGCGGTGGAAGCCTTCATCAACACCGAAGGCAAGGACCCCAAGGCCCAGCTGGCGCTGCTGCAGAAGATGTACCGCCAGTGGCCGTTCTTCCGCACGCTGCTGTCCAACATGGACATGGTGCTGGCCAAGAGCGACCTGGCCCTGGCGTCACGCTACAGCGAACTCGTGACCGACGCGCGTCTACGCAAAAAGGTGTTCACCAGCATCGAGGCCGAGTGGCACCGCACGGCCGATGCACTCACCCGCATCACGGGCGACAAGCAGCGCCTGACGCACAACACAGCGCTGGCGCGGTCCATCAAGCACCGCTTCCCGTACATCGATCCGCTGCACCACTTGCAGGTCGAGCTGGTGCGCCGCTGGCGCGCAGGGCAGGGCGACGAGCGGGTGCAGACCGGGATCCACATCTCCATCAACGGGATTGCAGCGGGGCTGCGCAATACGGGTTGATCTGCGGGCACAGCGGTCCGAACACGCACTTTCCAGCCTGCTGCTATCGCGGGCACCCACAACAAAAAGGGCTCCCAATGGGAGCCCAGTTTGTTTGGCCAGTGTGGAACTGTGTGTCCAAAACACCTCCCATGGCAGCAGCATCCGCACCGCGCGAAGTGCCACCACCATGGGAAGTCCCGCAACTGCGTCAATCGGTCATGCGGTTACATGGCGCTGAATTCGCCCGAAGGGATCTGGCCGGTGCGCACGGCTTCGGCAGCCTGGGCACGCACGGCAGCACGGTCAGCGGTGGATTTATAGGTCACCACACGCGAGCCAGCAGGCTCGATGCTGCGTGTTTGTGCCACGGTAGCGGCTTCGGCAGCCACTTCAGCGCGGGTGCGGTTCGTGTCGAACTTCAAGGCAAATTGCGAGCCATCGGCTTCGTCTGCATGGGCACCAAAAGCGGCGAAAGCGGCAACAGCAGCGACGGAGAGGAAACGGGCGGTCTTGTTCATGATGAAAATCCTTGAAAGTTAAAAAGCGTCTCAAAAAAGCCGGGTCAAAAACCATTTCTGAACCGGGTTCGGTGAGTCGCCTTGCGGGTTCGGCTCATCGATGGGATGAACTGTACGCCGATGGTGTTCAGGGAAAAACCACCCAGTCGCGAACTAACTGTTCCAGTATTGGAAACAATCGCCAACGACAGTTGGGTGGCGCAGTTGCGCCATGGTGTTCGGTAATTCGGGGTGCTGCATCTCTGGTGCGATGCCAAAGTCCACGTGTGGAAAGGTGCGGAGATCCGGACGGCCCGAGCCGCAGTGACGGCGTCAGAGGCAGACGCTGCGTTGCTCGGTGGCCAAGTCGCTCAGTCGCCCAGCAACTCGCCCACGGCCTTCAGGTCTTCCACCCGGTCGCACACGGCCTTCACGGCCATCATCACCGGGATGCCCAGCAGCAGTCCCCACAGGCCCCACAGCCAGCCCCAGGCCAGCACGCTGATGAACACGGCCACGGGGCTCATGCTGCTGGTGCGGCTGGTGAGCCAGGGGGTCAGCAGGTTGCCGATCAGCGTGTGGATGACCAGCGAGGCACCGCCAATGGCCATGGCCATGTCGAGCGTGCCAAACTGCAAGAAAGCCACCAGGGCCGAGGCCCCTGTGACCAGCGCCGAGCCGATGTACGGCGCGAGGTTGAGCACGGCGGCCACCACGCCCCATACGGCGGCGTTTTCCAGCCCCAATGCCCAATAGGCCGCGCCGGTGGCCAGGCCGACCAGCACGCTGGTGAACACCTGCAGCAGCAGATAACGCTGTATCTGCTGGGTGATGTCTTGCAGCACATGGATGGTGACCTTGCGCCGCTCCAGGCTGGTGCCCGCAATGCGCAGCAGCTTGTCCCGGAACAGGTTGCCCGAGGCGAGGGCAAAATAGGTCAGGAACACCACCACCATCAGCTGCCCCAGCGCCGACATCAGGCCCATGGTGCCGCTCCAGAGGTAGTCGCGGATGTTGAAGGGCGGGCGCTCCACGATCACCCGCTGCACGCCCCGGCGGGGCGCTGCGCTGCTGGCGCTGTTTTCGTTGGCGGCCTGCTCGATCTGGGTGGCCGCCTTCTGCACAGTGTCCAGCGGACTGCTGCCACCAGCGCGTGCCTTGAGGTTGTCGCGGACCTTCTTGGCGGCGACAGGAACCGAGTCCACCAGTTGGGCCGCCCCGTCACTCAGCGACCAGGCCGTGCTGGCCAGCCCGGCCACGATGGCCACCAGCAACAAGCCCGCCCCCAGCGCCCGCGGCACATGCCACCGGGCCATCATCTCCACCGCTGGCCGGAGTGCAATGGTCAGCAGCAGGCTCAGCATGATCGGGATGAACACCGCACTGGCCCAGTGCAGCAGCGCCACGCTGGCGAACAGTGCCAGCAGGGCGAGGGAGAGGTTGCGCACGTCCACAGGCATGTGGAGCATGAGGGGCGCGTGAGGCGCTGGTGCTGAAACCGGAGGCGCAGGGACTGTGGGTGCGTCTGCGTGCGCGTCGGCGATTGGAGTGTGGCTGGCATCTGCTGCGACCTGGCTGGTCACCGCTTGGTCGGGGCTGCCATCGTCAACGGCGGCTGTCGTTGGGCTGGTGGGTGCGGAAGGAGCAGCAGAGGGCGCGGTCATGCGCGGATTGTGCGGCAGGCCGGGTACGGGCTTTGTAGGTGGCCATCCCAACGCCGGCGGCGTTGGCAAAGTGCGACGGAAAACGGGGTTTGTTCCCGCGATGGTGCTTTGCTGAGGCCATTAGGATGATGCGATGCAATTGGACGGCATCACAACATGACAAGGGGCGTGTGCGCATGAATCCTCAACACTCCCTCCGTGGGCGCGTGTTCGCGATGGCAGCACTGGCGGTGTTGCTGGGCGGATGCTCGTCGCTGGATGTTCCGCGTGCCGACAACTATCCAGCCACCGACCAGAAGAAAGCGCGCGCCGTGCACCACTGGGATGTGTTGGCCGACGACGTGGCGGGCCGCATCGCGGGCAAGATCGGTGCCTGGCCAGCCGGCGAGTACCCTATCTACCTGGCGCCGAGCCCTGGCGACACCAGTTTCAACAACGGCTTTCGCAAGCTGCTCATCACGCGCCTGCTGGATCGCGGGGTCGTTTTGTCCACACAACCCACGGCGGTCACCCTCACGTTTGAGACCCAGGTGGTCCAGCACAATGCTCGCGTGCAAACCTGGGGGCCCATGCCCTGGACGCGTCTGGCGCTGGGCGTCGGTGTGGCGCGAGACTGGTATCTGTTCCGCCAGGGCGTCGGGTCGATGCTGGCGGGCGTTGCCACCCTTGGCGCGGTGACGGACCTCACGCAATACGCCATCGACGGATCTGCCGCAGGCGGGCCGACGCGCACAGAGGTGCTCATCACGACGTCACTCGAAAGCGGTGACCGCTATCTGGCGAGTACCGCAGACGTGTACTACGTTGAGCCCGATGATTCGCCGCTGTACAAAACGCAGTTACCACCGCCTCCGCCACCACCGCCCCCC
>NZ_QAIM01000262.1:0-1333 GCF_003061035.1 Acidovorax sp. HMWF018 | reverse complement strand
CCCCGGCGCAGGTGCGCAGCAGGGCCAGCAGGCGCTCGTTGGCGTCCAGCGGAAAGCCCTGCACCCAGTTGCCCCCCAGCTCCTGCGCCTGGCTCATCACCGAGTCGCGCTCGTACACCGTGGAGGCGATCCATTGCGTCTTCACGCGGTTCAGCTCGGCCTCACTCACCCCATCCTTGGCCACACGGGTCACCTCGGCGCGCAGCGCGTCTTCGACCTGTTGGGCGGTCTTGCCCGCAGCGGGCACGCCGCTGAGCATGAACAGGCTGGGTCCGCGCCCGGTAACCATGGCGGAGCTGCTGGCGCTGTCGGCCACGCGGTTGGGCCCCTGGGTCAGTGCGCGGTCCAGCCGGGCACCGTCATAGCCATTGAACACGGCCGACAGCACCATCAGCGCGAGGGCGTCGCGGTCTTCGTCAGTGAGGTTGTCCACGCGGTCCAGGCTGGGCGCGCGGAAGGCCAGGGCCACATAGGCCTGCTCTGCCGGGGCTTTGACGGCGATGCGGCGCAGGCCCTTCTGCTCGGGCTCGGTACGCGGCTTGCGCGCGGGCAGCGCGTGCACGGGCAGGCTGCCGTAGTACTTCTCGGCCAGGGCACGCACCTGGGCCACATCCACATCACCTGCCACCACGACGGCGGCGTTGGTCGGGGTGTACCACTGGCGATGGAAGGCGCGCACGTCGTCGGGCGTCATCGCGTCCAGGTCGCTCATCCAGCCCACGATAGGGCGGCGGTAGGGCGATGCGTTGAAGGTGGCGGCAAACAACTGCTCGGCCAGCATGGCGCGGGGCTGGTCTTCGGTGCGCAGGCGGCGCTCTTCCTTGACGACCTCGATTTCTTTCTTGAACTCCTCGTCGGGCCAGTGGTTGTTGGCAAACCGGTCCGATTCGAGCTTCATCACGTCTTCCAGCCGGTTGGACGGGATCTGCTGGTAGTAGCCGGTGTAGTCGCGGCTGGTGAATGCGTTTTCCCGGCCTCCCAGCGCCGCCACGCGGCGCGAGAACTCTCCCGGCGGCAAGGTCTTGGTGCCCTTGAACATCATGTGCTCCAGCGCATGGGCCACGCCCGAGGTGCCGTCCACCTCGTCCATCGAGCCCACACGCACCCAGACCATGTGCACCGCCGTCGGGGCGCGGCGGTCGGGCTGCACGATGAGCTGCATGCCGTTTTTGAGCGTGAACTGCTGCGCGCCAGAAGCTGTGGCGGACGGCGTGGTGGAGGGTTGAGACACCGGGGTGGTTGCCGCAAAGGCAGCCCCGGACGAGAGGCAGGCCAGCAGGCCCAGTAGGGTGAAAGCGCGTTTCATAGAATGGGGTGATTCTAAGAACCCGCC
>NZ_QAIM01000261.1:3893-11049 GCF_003061035.1 Acidovorax sp. HMWF018 | reverse complement strand
ACTCCTGCCCGGCGCCCAAGTAGCGCGGCAAACAAACGATTCCGGCGCAGTTGACTTTACCCGAAGGGCACTGCGCCGGAATCGTTTGTTTGCCGCGCTACTTGGGCGCCGGGCAGGAGTCGTCCAGTTTGGCGAGGCCCGCCAGCTTCTGCAGCCGGCTGCGGTTGTCCAGGCAGGCTTGGTACTGCGCCTCGGCCGCCTTCTGCTGGGCCTGCGCCGCCGCCTTGCTGCGCTCGGCCTGGAGCTGGGCCACACGCTCGCGGATTTGCGGCATCACGGCCAGCGCGGCCTTCTCGCCTTCCACGATGGCATTGGCGCGCTGGCTGAAGTCGGCGGCGCCAATGTCGAGCACCTGGGGGCGGATGATCACGTCGGCCCGCGCCAGCTCGGCCTGGCCCAGCTTCTGGCCCATGATGGCAATCGACTGGTTCAGCGCGCCCAGCATGTTGCCCGGCGTCTGGCCCCGGGCCTTGTTGGAGATGTCCACGGCAATCACGATGTCCGCGCCCAGCTGGCGTGCGGCATCCACCGGCACGGGGCTCACGATGCCGCCATCCACAAAGTGGTATTTGCCGATGGTGACGGGCTGGAACACGCCCGGCACGCTGCTCGATGCGCGCACGGCCTGGCCGGTGTTGCCGCGCGCAAACACGGTGCGCTCGCCGTCTTCCAGCCGGGTGGCCACGACAACGAAGGGCTTGGCCATCTGCTCCAGCGGCTTGCGGCGCACCTGCTCGTTCACATAGTCTTCGAGCTTCTGCCCCAGCACCAGCCCGCCAGATGACAACTGCAGGTCGCGGATCTTGGCTTCATCCAGCGCCACGGCTTTTTCCTGCATTTCAAACGCGTTCATGCCACTGGCATACAGCGCGCCCACCACGCTGCCTGCGCTGGTGCCCGAGACCACGGCGGGCGCCAGGCCATTGGCCTCCAGCATCTTGATCACGCCAATGTGCGCAAAGCCCTTGGCCGCGCCTCCGCCCAGGGCGATGCCGATGCGGATAGGGGGCGTGGTGGATGGGGTCGCTGCGACCGGTGTGGCGTCACCCGCCGCTGGCTGGGTCGGTGCTGTGCCGCCGCATGCGGCCAGACCTGCTGCGGCCCCAAGGGCCAGAAGGCGCAAAAGAATGGTCAAGCGCATGCCGGGTGATCCTGCTGTCGTCCAAACGGGGCGGGCAGTATAGCGGGAGGGTGTCGAGTCACCAGTTGGTGGTGTCTTTTGCTCCTGAAAGAGGAGCTGCTTGCGCTTGGCATACAAGCGCCAGAGCCAACTACCGCCAGAAATCGCGGTGCAGGGCCGTGATCTCGTCTTGCAGTGCAGGCACCGGCCCAAGCACTTCGGTGGGGCGCAGGCCGCTCGCAAACACCGTGCGGCAAGGCAGGGACAGCGTGGGGTTCTCGGGGTGGTCGCCCGTCAGGGCGAGCAGGGCGGTTTCTTCGGCGCCATACAGCACGCGGCCGATGCCCGCCCAGTAGATGGTGCCTGCACACATAGCGCAGGGCTCGAAGGTAGTGACCAGGGTGCACTGGGCGAGATAAGCGCCGGGATAGTTGGCCGCCGCCGTGCGGGCCAGCGTGCTCTCGGCATGGTTCACCGTGTCGATGTTGCCCTGCTCGGCCAGCACCGTCTCGCCATCGGGCGCAACCAGCAGCGCGCCGAAGGGATGGCGGCCCATGTCCTTGGCGCGCTGGGCCACGGCGTTGGCGCGGCGCAGCAGCGTGGCTGCCTGGGCTTCGCTCAACGCCGTCGGGTTATTCACCTTGAGAACCCCGGTGCGCCCAACCCGTGGTGCGCTTTTCAATCCAGCTGAACAGTTCGTACATCACCATGGCCATGGCGCCCACCACCATCAGACCCGCAAAGGCCAGGCCCATCTGCATGGACGAGCCCGCGCTGATGAGCAGGTAGCCGATGCCTTCGTTCGCAGCGGTCATCTCCGACACCGTGGTACCGACAAAGGCCAGGGTGATGGCGACCTTGAGCGAGCCGTAGAAGTACGGCATGGAGCGCGGCAGGCCCACCTTGGTCAGCACGTCCCAGCGCTTGGCGCCCAGCACGCGCAGCACGTCTTCCAGCTCGGGCTCCAGCGTGGCGAGGCCGGTGGCGATGTTGACCATGATGGGGAAGAAGCTGATGAGGAACGCCGTGAGGATGGCCGGGCCCACGCCAATGCCGAACCACACCACCAGAATGGGCACAAAGGCGGCCTTGGGCAGTGCGTTGAAGGCCGTCATCAGCGGGTACACGGCGGCGTAGGCCAGGCGCGAAGAGCCGATCACAAAGCCCAGCAGCACCCCCACGACGATGGCGATGCCAAAGCCGGCCATGGTGACCCAGAAGGTGCGCCAGGCGTGGCCTGCGATGACGCCGCCAAACTCCACCAGCTGGGTGGCAATGGCCCAGGGGCTGGGGAAGATGAACTCGGAGACATTGAAGGCCGAACAGATGATCTGCCATAGCAGGATGGTGGCGGTCAGCAGCAGCCAGGGAGACCAGCGCTCGACGGTTTTCTTGTGCATGGGATGAGGCGCTTTCTTGTTATTGCTGGATGGGCGCGCCGGCTTTGCGCAGTGCGCCGATGTGGCCGCGCAGTTCGTGGACGATGTCGGTGAACTCCTTGGTGTAAGTCACCTCCAGGTCGCGCGGGCGGGGCAGCTCGATCTCTTTGCGCACCACGAACCGGCCGGGGCTCTTGCTCATCACATACACCGTGTCGGCCAGGAAGACCGATTCGCGCAGGTCGTGCGTGACCAAGATCACGTTGAACTGCTGCTCGGTCCACAGATCGCGCAGGATGCACCACAGCTCCTCGCGCGTGAAGGCGTCGAGCGCGCCAAACGGCTCGTCCAGCAGCAGCATCTTCGGCTCGTGGATCAGCGCGCGGCAGATGCTGGCGCGCTGCTGCATGCCGCCCGACAGCTGCCAGGGGAACTTGTCCTCATAGCCCGCCAGCCCCACCTTCTGCAGCAGCTTGCGGGCGCGCTCTTCGTATTCCTTGCGTTTTTGCTTGAAGTTGCTGCGGTAGGGCTCGACGATCTCGAGTGGCAGCAGCACGTTGTCCACCGTGGTGCGCCAGGGCAGCAGCGAAGGCGCCTGGAAGGCCATGCCCGAAACCTTGAGCGGCCCCGTCACCGGCTGTCCGTCGATGAGGATCTTGCCCATGGAGGGCATCTTCAACCCGGTGGCCAGCTTCATGAAGGTGGACTTGCCGCAGCCCGAGGGGCCCACGATGGCGATGAATTCGCCCTGGCGTACCTGCAGGTCGATGGCTTCGACCGCAAACTGGTTCTTGGCGCGCAGCTCGTCGTTGTAGGCAAGCCAGACGTCCCGGAAGTCCACAAAATAGTTGTCAGCAGCCTGCATGGAAGTCTTTGTGCTCATAACGGCTGCAAGCGCTAGTCAATCATGCGCCTGCAGCTATCAAATTAATAGTGTTTACTTCTTCGGCAGGATGTTCAGCTCGGCCGCGCTGGGCAGAAAGCTGGCGTTCCACACATCGTCGGCGTTCACGCGGGTCTTGGTGTTGAACGCATCCGATACCTGCGACGCCATCAGCGAGAGGCGTCCGGGCTTGAGCTGGCCAAAGCCTTCGGTGCGGGCGTCGGGGCTGTTGATCACCGTGTCGATGGCCAGCTGCAGGCGGCGGGTTTCGAGCGGCACGTTCACGATGCCGTCGCGCGCCTTCACGTATTCGATGGACGCAGCGGGGTTGGCAATGACTTCCTTGGCGCCCTTGGTGAAGGCCGACAGGAACGCCTTGATGGCGCCCGGGTTCTCCTTGATGAGCTTGGGGCTGGCGATGATCACGTTGCCGTACAGCTTCACGCCAAAGTCGGCATAGGGCAGCACCACCACATCGGCGGCCTCGGCGCCCCGGGCTTCCAGGTTGAGCAGCGAGGTGAAGGTGAAGCCGGTGATGGCGTCCACGTCGCCGCGCACCAGCATGGTTTCGCGCAGTGGGGGGTCCATGGCGGTCCAGGTCACGGCGCCGATGCCGTTGGCTTTCTGGAAGATGGGGAACGCGCGGCGGCCTGCGTCAAAAACGGGGGCGCCCAGCTTCTTGCCGGCCAGGTCGGCGGGCTTGGTGATGCCGCTCTTTTTCAGCGCCATGACCGAGGCGGGCGTGTTGTTGTAGACCACCATCACCGCCACGGGCTTGTTCTGCGCGTCGGGGTTGTTGGCGTGGAACTCCATCACCGCGGCCAGGTCGGCAAAACCCATGTCGTACGTGCCCGAGGCCACGCGCTGCACAGCACCGCCGGAGCCGTTGCCTGCATCCACCGTCACGTCCAGGCCTGCGGCCTTGAAGTAGCCCTTGGCCACGGGTTGCAGGAACAGCGCGGCGGGGCCTTCAAAACGCCAGTCGAGCTGGAACTTGATGGGCGTGGTGGCCTGCGCCTGGGCCAGCGAGGTGCTGCCGATCAGGGCCAGGGCGGCGGCAGTTTGCATGAACAGTCTTTTTTTCATTCGGGGCTCCTGTCGGGCGAGGGGAAATTCGGTGAGGGAAGGCACTGGCCCCTTTGATGGGCCATGGTCCTGCAGTCAGCAAAAACGATGCCCGGTTTGTGTATGCGGGTGCTTTGCTGCGCCCCATTGTTCACCGAAGTGGTGCGCGTCAGCATGCTGGGTTTCCCGAAATGGTGCATGCGCAGGGCGAGGGGTCGGCTTGCCCATGACAAACGGGGCCCAAGGGCCCCGTTGCAACGGTGTGTGGGCAGGCCTGCTCACGGCCTGCGCTCAGGTCAGCACGGCACAGCGCGCTCAGCGTGGCCGGGCGGCAGCGCTGGCCACGGCCAGGGCCGTCATGTTGAGCACCCGGCGCACGGTGGCGGCCGGGGTCAGGATGTAGGCCGTGGCAGCGGCGCCCATCAGGATGGGGCCCACCGTGACGCCACCGCTGGTGGTCGTCTTGAGCACGTTGTAGAGGATGTTGGCAGCATCCAGGTTGGGGCAGATCAGCAGGTTGGCCGAGTCCGTCAGGGTCGAATCCGCCATGTAGGCGTTGCGGATGTTCGGCTCCAGCGCGGCATCGCCGTGCAGCTCGCCATCACACTCGATCTCGGGGTGTGCGGCCACGAACAGGTCGCGCGCCTCGCGCATCTTGCGGGCCGATGCGCGCTTGGACGAGCCATAGCTGGAGTGCGACAGGAAGGCGACCTTGGGCGGGATGCCAAAGCGTTGCACTTCTTGCACCGACATCCAGGCGATGTCCGCCAGCTGCTGGGCCGTGGGGTCTTCGTTCACATAGGTGTCGGCAATGAACAGCGTGCCCCGGTTGGTCATCAGCGCGTTCAGGGCAGCGTAGTTGTGGGCACCTTCCTGGCGGCCGATGATGCTGTGGATGCGCTCCAGGTGCGTTTCATACGTGCCCACCAGGCCGCAGATCATCGCGTCGGCATCGCCCAGCTTGACCATCAGCGAGGCAATGATGGTGTTGGAGCGGCGCACGGCGGCCTTGGCCACTTCGGGCGATGCGCCGTTGCGCTTCATGAGCTGGTGGTAGTGCTCCCAGTACTGGCGAAAGCGCGGGTCGTCCTCGGGGTTGCACACCTCCACGTCCTTGCCCAGCTGCATGCGCAGGCCGGCCTTGGCAATGCGTGCGGCGATCACGGCAGGGCGCCCGATGAGGATGGGCTGGGCGATCTTGTCGTCAATCGCCATCTGTGCGGCACGCAGGGCGCGTTCATCTTCGCCATCGGCGTAGGCCACACGCTTCTTGGCATCTGGCAGGGCCTTGGCCGCGTTGATCACGGGGCGCATCAGCATGCCGGTCTGGTAGACAAAGCGCGACAGTGTTTCCTTGTAGGCCTCCATGTCTTCGATGGGGCGCGTGGCCACGCCGGATTCGGCAGCGGCCTTGGCCACGGCGGGCGCGATCTTGAGGATCAAGCGCGAGTCGAACGGCGTGGGGATGAGGTAGTCAGGGCCGAAAGTCAGCTCTTTGCCCGCATAGGCGCTGGCCACTTCTTCGCTGATGTCGGCCTTGGCCAGGTCGGCAATCTGGCGCACGCAGGCCAGCTTCATGGCTTCGGTGATCTTGGTCGCGCCGCAGTCCAGCGCGCCGCGGAAGATGTACGGGAAGCACAGGACGTTGTTGACCTGGTTCGGGTAGTCCGAGCGGCCGGTGGCGATGATGCAGTCGGGGCGGATGGCCTTGGCCAGCTCGGGGCGGATTTCAGGCTCGGGGTTGGCCAGGGCCAGGATGATGGGCTTGGGACCCATGGTCTTGACCATTTCGGCCGTGAGCACGCCGGGGGCCGAGCAGCCCAGGAACACGTCGGCGCCGTTGACCGCATCGGCCAGCGTGCGGGCGTCGGTCTTTTGTGCGTAGGCTGCCTTCGATTCGTCGTAGCCACCGGGGCGGCCTTCGTAGATCACGCCCTTGGAGTCGCACACAAAGATGTTTTCGACCTTCACCCCCAGGCCCACCATCACGTTCAGGCAGGCAATGGCGGCAGCCCCTGCGCCCGATACCGCGATCTTGACCTGGTCGATCTGCTTGCCCACGAGTTCCAGGCCATTGAGCAGCGCTGCGCTGCTGATGATGGCTGTGCCGTGCTGGTCGTCATGGAACACCGGGATGTTCATGCGCTTGGAGAGTTCGCGCTCGATGTAGAAGCACTCGGGTGCCTTGATGTCTTCGAGGTTGATGCCCCCGAGCGTGGGCTCCATCGCCGCGATGATCTCCACCAGCTTGTCCGGATCGCGCTCGGCCAGTTCGATGTCGAACACGTCTACACCTGCGAACTTCTTGAACAGGCAGCCCTTGCCTTCCATTACCGGCTTGCCTGAGAGGGGGCCGATGTCGCCCAGGCCCAGCACGGCCGTGCCGTTGGTGATCACGCCCACCAGGTTGCCGCGTGAGGTGTAGTCGAACGCCTTGGATGGGTCGGCCTGGATGTCGAGGCACGGGTAGGCCACGCCCGGCGAGTAGGCCAGCGACAGGTCGCGCTGGTTGGACAAAGGCTTGGTGGGGGTGACCGAAATCTTGCCCCGGGTGGGGTTGCGGTGGTATTCGCGCGCAGCGTCGCGCAGGGCCTGTTCGGCGGCGGAAATGTTCTGTGTCATGCGGAAATCCTGGAAGTCCTGGGCGGAAAGCGAAAACAAGGGTACCCGATGGCGTGGGCGGCGGACATGCAGGTTTATGCGTATGCA
>NZ_QAIM01000261.1:0-3860 GCF_003061035.1 Acidovorax sp. HMWF018 | reverse complement strand
GTTCAGGGCCACCGCCGTGATCGAGGCCAGGAGGATACCGGATTCGATCAGGGGGTGGATGGCATGCGGCATCCACTGGCGGAAGTTGGGCGCGATCAGCGGCACCATGCCCACGCCGATGGAGACGGCCACGATCATGGCGTTGAAGCGATTGGTCTTGAAGTCCACCCCGCCCAGGATGCGGATGCCCGTGGCCGCCACCATGCCGAACATCACCAGCCCCGCGCCGCCCAGCACCATGGTGGGCAGCGACTCGACCAGCGCGGCCATCTTGGGCAGCACACCCAGCACGACCAGGATCACACCGCCGGCCACACACACAAAGCGGCTCTTGACACCGGTAACGGCCACCAGGCCCACGTTCTGCGAGAAGCTGGTGTACGGAAAGGTGTTGAAGATGCCGCCCAGCAGCGTGCCCAGGCCGTCGGTGCGCAGGCCGCGCGTGAGGGCTGCCTGGTCCACCTTGCGGTCGGTCATCTCGCCCAGGGCGAGGAACATGCCGGTGGATTCGATCATGACCACGATCATCACCAGGGTCATGGTCAGGATCAGGATGGGGTCGAACACGGGGCCGGCAATCTCGAACGGCAGCACCAGGTCAAACCACTGCGCCTTGGCCACCTTGTCAAAGTTCATCAGCCCCATGCCCACGGCCACCACCGCGCCGATCACGATGCCCAGCAGCACCGAGATGTTGGCAATGAAGCCCTTGGCAAACTTGGCAATCAGCAGGATGGACAGAAGTACCAAGCCCGAGATACCCACACCGGTCAGGTCTGCGTACTTGGGGTTGGGCACCGTGGGCACCACGGCAAAGCCCTTGGGGACCGGCGGCAGCGATGAGCCGGGGGCACCCGCCGCTGCCTGCGCCTCTGCCAGCCATTTGAGGTGCTCGGGGTTGGGCACGCTGGGCGCTGTGGGGCCCACGGGGTTGCCAAAGATCCAGTTGATGCCCACGCGCATCAGGCTGATGCCGATGACTGCGATGATGGTGCCGGTGACCACGGGCGGGAAGAAGCGGAGCATGCGGCTGACCAGCGGTGCGATCAGGATGGAGATCACACCCGCGCCGATCACCGAGCCAAAGATCAGCCCGGCCCCGGCCGTGCCACCCGTGCTCTGCGCCATCGAAATCATGGGCGCCACCGAGGCAAAGGTCACCCCCATCATCACCGGCAGCTGAATGCCAAACCAGCGCGAGGCGCCCAGCGCCTGGATCAGCGTGACCAGCCCGCACACAAACAGGTCGGCCGAGATCAGTTTGGCCACTTGGTCGGGCGTGAGGTTGAGCGCGCGGCCCACGATGAGCGGCACCGCCACGGCGCCCGCATACATTACCAGCACATGCTGCAGGCCCAGCGCCGTCAGTCGCCCCACGGGCAGGTGTTCGTCCACGGGGTGTACGGGCGGATTCATGGGGGTCCTTCGGCGGGTTGGGGATGTGAATACGAAAAGAACACGGGCACCGGACGGTGCACAAGTGTCCATACAAAAATCGTATACAAAATGACCGGACGCGCTTATCCCGGTTAACCCTTAGGGGCGCAGCAATTTCTCGCCTGCCGTGGTGGAGGCGGTTGGACGGTGGGTGGCCTGGGTGCCTTCGGTGTGGCTAGCCCGGGTCCGTAGCTGCCGCCTTGGTGCGTGGGCTGGTCAGCGGTGCCAGGGATTCCCGCAGCCTGTCGCGCACCAGGGGCTGGCCGGGGTTGAGAGCGCCTTCCACATGGCCGATGTGGGCCAGCATGCGCTCGCGGGCCAGGGTGATGTTGCCGGCCTCCAGTGCCTCGACGATGGCGGCGTGCTCTGCGCAGGACTGGCTGGCTGCGTGCTGTGATTGGTAGAGCGATGCAGCCAGGGTGGTGCGCGCCGTGAGGTCACGCAGGATGTCGCTCAGGCTGCGGTGGCCCATGGCCTCGGCTAGGCAGACGTGGAAGTCTGCGAGCAGAAAGGCGCGCGTGGCAGCATCCGCCCCTTCGATGGCCTGCTGTTCGTCGGCGATGTGCGCACGCAGGCGGCGGGTCACGCTCTGCAGAGGGCGGCCCGCATCGGCCAGGATGCCTGATTCGATGATGCGCCGGGCGGAGAACGCGTCGCGGGCATCCTCCACCGAGGGCTCCACCACGTACCAGCCCCGGCGCGAGCGCACTTCCACAAAGCCCCGTGCTTGCAGCTGCATCAGGGCCTCGCGCACCAGCGTGCGGCTTACGCCGAACAGATCGGCCAGCTCCTGCTCGCCCAGGCGCTCGCCGGGCGAGAGTTTTTGCGCGAGGATGGATTCCACCACCTGCTGGGCGATCTGGGTCTGGTTGATGCTCATGGCCGGATTGTCGCGTGCTGCAAAAGTGCTGTGCCCGATCAGGCGCGTGGCATGGGCGGTTCGCGCCCGTCGAGCACGGCATGGGCGCGTTCGCGGTCGATGTCGCCCTCCCACGCCGCCACGGCCACGGTGGCGACGCAGTTGCCAATGAGGTTGCCCAGCGCGCGGGCGATGCCCATGAACCAGTCTACCGACAGCACCAGCACCAGGCCAATCGCCGGGATGGCAGGGATGGCCTGCAAGGTGGCGGCCAGCACGACGATGGCCGAGCCGGGCACGCCGTGTGCGCCCTTGGAGGTGACCAGCGAGATCGCCAGGATGGTCAGCAGGTCGGCCATGGAAATCGGCGTGTTGGTGGCCTGGGCGATGAACACAGCCGCCAGCGTGATGTAGATCGAGAACGCGTCGAGGTTGAACGAGTAGCCCGTGGGGATCACCAGGCCCACGGTCGAATCCCGGATGCCCATGTGCTTGAGCTTGGCCATGATTTGCGGCAGCACGCTGTCAGACGACGTGGTGGCAAACACCACGGCCAGCTCCTCGCGCAAATAGCGCAGCAGCTTGAACAGGCTGAAGCCCGACACCCGCATGATGAGGCCCAGCACCACCACGACGAAGATGACCACCGCGGCGTAGAACAGCGCCACCAGCATGCCCAGCTGCTTGAGGGAACCCAGGCCGTATTTGCCCACGGTGAACGCGATGGCGCCCAGCACACCCAACGGTGCGAGCTTGATGATCAGGCCCATGGTCTTGAACAGTACATGCGACAGGTCATCGATCAGGCCGGTGACTCGCGCCCCGCGCTCACCGATCAATGCCAGGGCGCAGCCAAAAACGATGGAAAACAGCAGGACCTGCAGCACATCGCCGTTGGCAAACGCGCTCACGGCGGTGGTGGGAATGAGCTTGAGCAAGAAGTCGGTGAAACCGCCGCCGGTGAGCTTGCTGGCGTTTTCGGCGTAGGCGCCCATGGCTTTGGGGTCCAGCGCCTTAGGGTCCACGTTCATGCCCACGCCCGGCTCGAACCAGAACGCCAGCGCCAGGCCCAGCACCAGGGCGATGGAGGTGACCACCTCGAAGTAGATCAGCGATTTGACGCCCACCCGGCCTACCCGCTGCAGTTCGCCAGTGCCTGCAATGCCATGCACCACCACGCAGAAGACGATGAGCGGGATGAGCATCTTGATGAGCTTGATGAAGCCGTCTCCCAGGGGCTTGAGCGCAATGGCGGTGTCGGGCCACACAAGGCCCACCACCACACCGGCTATCAAGGCCAGCACCACTTGACCAAAAAGGGATTTGAAAAACCGGGGCATGCCAACTCCTTCAGTAGCTTTTTGAACGCAAATCTTGCATACAAGAACTGTAGGCAAGTCTGAAGAGTGGCGGTATGAGGGTATGCCCGCATGGGGTTGCCAGAGGCGGCAATAAAAAGGCCACGCCTTTGTGGGGCGTGGCCTCGCAAATGTTGACAAGCACAGACCGCCCGCATGAAGCGGGCGCTGGCAATCAGTAGCCGAGGGTCTTGCCGTCGGGGTTG
>NZ_QAIM01000260.1:7554-9222 GCF_003061035.1 Acidovorax sp. HMWF018 | reverse complement strand
CCATCTCGGGCGTGGGGCCCGGGCCGCTGCCATCGGCGCAGCCCTCGCCGGCGGCGGGCTCGGGGTTGTCCTTGTAGCGCATGAGCATGGTGACTTGGGCGCCCAAAGCGTGGCGGTAAAACTCCAGCGCTTCATCGCAGCGGCCTTCGAACATCAGGTAGGGCTCGACTTTCATGGGGGTCTCCTGGGGAACATGGACGGGGCAGGAAGGGTTTCGGCGCACAATTGTGAACACCGTCCACAAACAATAACAAAGATAATGGACAGTGTCCACATCCCAACGATCCATGACCGTAAGCACCCGCAACAAAGCTGCCCCCTCCAGCGCACCCGCCGCACGCGCCACCTACCGCCACGGGGATCTGCACCGTGCGCTGCTGGACGCGGGCATCGAACTGGCGCGCCAGGGCGGGCCGGATGCGGTGGTGCTGCGCGAGGCCACACGCCGCGCGGGTGTGGCGCCCAATGCGGCCTACCGCCATTTCGCCAACCGCGACGACCTGCTGGGCGCCGTGCGCGCCGCTGCTGTGGCCGCCGCCGCGCGGTCCATGGAGGCCGAGCTGGCCCTTGTGCCCACCACCGGCACGCCCACCGAGCAGGCCCACGCCAAGGTGCGCGCCGTGGGCGCCGGCTACCTGCGGTTTGCGCACACCGAGACGGGGCTCTTTCGCACCGCCTTCGGTGGCCGCTTCACGGTGCAACAAACCCCCGACCCCGCCATGGGCGGTGCCACGGGGCTGAACCCCTTCCAGCACCTGAGCGCCGCACTGGACGACCTGGTGGCCGCGGGCGCCCTGCCGCCCGGGCGCCGCCCCGGCGCCGAATACCTGGCCTGGTCCACCGTGCATGGCATGGCGCTGCTGGCCATCGACGGGCCGCTGCGCGGCACGCCCCAGCAAATGCTGGACCTGCTGGGCCAGCGCCTGCTGGACATGGTGGAACGGGGGCTGTGAGCGCGCCGCGCACGCCGGGTCCACTCAAGAACTGCCTTGGAACAGGCTTCGATGGTCCTATGGGCCGGTAGCGACCACAAACAATGCCCTTGTTGCTATTTAATTCGTAGCATATATTGCCCGTGCCTCATCCCGCCGCCAGCCCATACAGTCGCGCCGTGGCCTGCACCCGTGTCACCAGCGCGCGGCGCAATGCCATGGGCCGCAACACTTCCACCTGCGGCGACAACCGCATCAGCTGCCCGCAGGCATGCTCCACCGACTCGATGGGGATGGTCACGGCCGTGCGGCCGTCCTTGCGGCGGGACGGAGGGGCGGCGGCCACCGCTCGGGCCACGGCGCTGCTGAGCGCGCGCAGACCGCGCAACCCTTCGGGCGTGGCCAGCAGTGCGGCCTCGCCCGTGTACAGGCCTGACTCAAAACGCCGGATCGACGCGGCCCAGTAGCCCGGCAGGTCAAAGCGTGCGGGGCGCCTGGCTGGTTGGTCCAGCGTTGTGGCCGCGAGGATGTTCGACACCCGGTAGGTGCGGGGCCCGCGCGTGTCGGCTCCCGTGGGCAAGGCCACCAGGTACCACACGCCCGCTTTCAGCACCAGACCCAGCGGGCTCACCGTGCGCTCTGCCGTGCGCGCCCAGCCCTCGTAGCGCAGCGTGATCTGGTGGCTGCTCCACACGGCGGCTGCCACCGTGGGCAAATACGGCGTGGGGTCGCTCTC
>NZ_QAIM01000260.1:0-7544 GCF_003061035.1 Acidovorax sp. HMWF018 | reverse complement strand
GTACCAGTCCACCGGGTCCAGGTGCAGGCGCGTGCTCACGCGCTGCGCGTCGTCGCGCCAGGCGGCGGGCAGTGCGGCCAGCAGCTTCAGGCGCGCCCCCGCCACATCGCCGCCCAGACCCAGGTCCTGCGCAGGGCCGGGCAAGCCGCTCAAGAAAACGGCCTGCGCCTCCGACGGCGTGAGGCCTGTGAGCGTGGTCTTCCAGCCCGGCAGCAGCGCAAAGCCACCGTGGCGCCCCCGCTCGGCATAGATGGGCACACCCGCAGCGCTGAGCTGGTCCACATCGCGGTACAGCGTGCGCACCGACACCTCCAGCGCCTCGGCCAGCGCCTGCGCGCTCATGCGACCGCGCGTTTCCAGCAGCATCTGGAGGGACAACAAACGGCTGGCGCGCATGGGTTTTGGCAGGGGTGGTGCAAAAAGACAGAACACCAAAGATAGCGCAAATACCTGCCATGGGTTGGCAGGTATCGGTGCGCACACTGCAGGCCTGTCTTTGCCTTGTTGCCCCCCCTACCTTTTCAGGAGCCCCCAATGCCCACCACCGATCCCCACGCCATCGTTGAACTGCGCCAGTACACCTTGCACCCCCAACAGCGCGAGGTGCTCATCGACCTGTTCGACCGGGAGTTTGTGGAGACCCAGGAGGCGCTCGGCATGCGCGTGCTGGGCCAGTTCCGCGACCTGGACCGGCCCGACCGGTTCGTCTGGCTGCGCAGCTTTGCCGACATGCAGGCGCGCCACCGCGCGCTGGAGGGCTTCTATGGCGGCCCCGTGTGGGCGGCACACCGCAACGCCGCCAATGCGACCATGATCGATTCGGACAACGTGCACCTGCTCTGCCCAGCCTGGCCCGGCGCCACGGCGGCCCTGCCACACCACGCAAGGCCGCAGCCTGGCGCGCAGGGTGCCACCGCTGGCGTCCTGCAGGTCACCGTGTTGCCGTTGCGGGAACCCGCCACACCACCACTGCTGGACTTCTGCCGCCACCGCGTGACGCCCACCCTGCAGCGCGGTGGCGCGCGCGAGATCGCCTGGTTCTGCACCGAGCCCAGCCCCAACACTTTTGCCCGCCTGCCGGTGCGCGAAGGCGAACCCGTGCTGGTGGGCCTGGCCCTGTTTGGCGACGAGGCTGCGCTGACATCGTTTACCGACAGCGGGGCCTGGGCGCGTGACGTGGTGCCCGGTCTTGCGCCCTGGCTGGCGGCAGAGCCCGAGGTGCTCCGCCTGCAGCCCACCGCGCGTTCGGCGCTGCATGCGTGACGCACCGCACACCTCTCCCCCTGACGCATCAACCACCACGGAGCCCCACCATGTCCACCTCAGCCCGCCTCACTCCCATCCCGTCGCCCACCGTGGCGCCCAGCGCTGCGCGCGACTTCGATTTCCTCATGGGCCCCTGGCGCATTCGCAACACGCGGCTGGTGCGCAGGCTCGCGGGCTGCAACGACTGGGAGGTGTTCGACGCCACGGGCACCGCACGTCCATTGCCCGGTGGCATCGGCAACTTCGACGACTTCACGCCGCTGGCATGGAAGCCCGGCTACGTGGGCATGGCACTGCGTGTGTTCAACCCCGTGACGCAGCGCTGGAGCATCTACTGGCTGGACAACCTCACGGGCGGCCTGGACCCGGCCAACGGCCTGCTGCTGCCGCCCGTGGTGGGTGGCTTTCAGGACGGCGTGGGCCTGTTTGAAGGCGATGAGCTGTTCGAGGGCCGCCCGGTGCGCGTGCGCTTCGAGTGGTCGCAGATGCACACCGGCGCCCCGCGCTGGCAGCAGGCGTTTTCGGACGATGGCGGCGCGACCTGGGAGGTGAACTGGGTGATGGAGTTTGCACGGCCTGTGTGAGCGTGGTCAGCCCCCAGCACCAGGCCCAAAAATGGGAGACCCAACAGCCGCTGCCGCCTGACGGCAGGGTGCTGCCAGCTACCCCAAGAGGAGCAGGGACTCACGCCGCCTGAAGCGCGGCTTCCTGCACCGGGAAGTCTGTGGACGCCGCCACCGCACGCCACTGCGCCGTCTCTTTTGCCACAAAGGCATGTTTTTCGGCAATGGTCTGCAGCGTGTCCGTGCCCAGCGGCAGGCGCAGCGGCGGCGTGGGGCTGGCCACCAGCTGCATCACGGCCTGGGCCAGGCGCACCGGGTCGCCGGGCTGGTTCAGGTTGATGCGGCGGGCGGCCTCGCGCACGGCACCGGCGCTCTCGGCGTAGTCGTCCAGCACCCGGGGCGACACGGCCAGCGAGGCGCTGTCCAGAAACTCGGTGCGGAAGTACCCCGGCTCCACCACGGTGGCGTGGATGCCCAGCGGCGCCAGCTCGGCATGCAGCGCCTCGGTGATCCCCTCGACCGCGAACTTGGTGGAGCAGTACAGGCCAAACCCGGCGGCCGACTGCACGCCGCCCAGCGACGAGATGTTGACCACATGCCCGGCGCGGCGCGCGCGCATGGTGGGCAGCACGGCGCGGGTCACATGCAGCAGGCCGAACACGTTGGTGTCGTACAGGCGCCGCACCTCGTCGGCGGTGGCCTCTTCCACCGCGCCCAGCAGGCCGTAGCCTGCGTTGTTGACCAGCACGTCGATGCGGCCGAAGCGGTCGAGCGCCGCGCCTACGGCATGGCGGGCCTGGGCCTCGTCGGTCACGTCCAGCGCCAGAGGCAGCAGGGCATCGTGTGCGCCCAAGCGCTTTTCGACCGAGGCGGCATCGCGCGACGTGGCGACCACGGCATCGCCCTGGGCCAGCGCAGCCTCGGCAATGCGCGCGCCGATGCCGCGCGAGGCGCCGGTGATCATCCAGACGCGGGGATACGAGGAATGGGTGGTGGTGGCTGTGGTGGGAGTCATGACAGGTCCTTGAGATGGTGTTGAGCAATGGGCGGTGCCCATGGCGGTGAACTTTAGGCAATCCATTGCCATGCGACTAGCCCATAATCTCTGGATTCATTCGCAAGCAATGCTTGTCAATACACCACGCAGCCGCCCCGCACAATGCCTGTCCACCATGGCCATCAATGAACTGCGCGCCATCGCCAACTTCGTCAAGGCCGCCGAGCTGGGCAGCCTGCGCCAGGCGGCGGCCGCACAGGGCATCACGCCGCAGGCGTCCAGCCAGCTGCTGGTGCAGCTCGAATCGCACCTGGGCGTGCGACTGTTCCACCGCACCACGCGCAGCCTGAGCCTGACCGAAGAAGGGCGCCAGTTCCTGGTGTCGGCGCAGCCGGGCCTGGCCACGCTGCAGCAGGCGGTGCAGGGCGCGCGGCGCGGGCGCGAGGCAATGGCGGGGCCGCTGCGCATCGTGGCGCCGCGCTCCATCCTGCTGGAGGTGATCTGGCCGGTGCTTGACGAGTTCTGCCGCCGCCACCCGCTGGTGGAGCCCGATGTGCAGCTGGACGACCGCATCGGCAACTGGGTGGAAGACCGCGTGGACGTGGGCTTCCGCTCGGGCTACCCGCCCGAGGGTGGCGTGGTGGCGCGGCGGCTACTCGCGCTGCAGCTCATCGTGTGCGCCGCGCCCGCCTACATCGCACGCCACGGTGCGCCGGCCAGCATCGATGACCTGGCGCAGCACCGCTGCAGCGGCTTTCGCCATGCGTCCACCGGCAAGCCCATGCTCTGGGAGTTCCAGGTGGGCGACGACATCGTGGCGCGCACCATCCACCCCACCTTCTGCACCAACGACATCGAGGTGGAGGCCCGTGCGGTGCTGGGCGGCCACGCGGTGGGCCAGCTGGTGGGGGTGACGGCCGCGCCGCTGGTGCGCAGCGGCCAGCTGGTGCCGCTGCTGCCCCAGCATGTGGCGCAGCACCTGGCGCTCTACGTGTACTACGGCAGCCGCACGGCGCTGCCAGCGCGCGTGCGGGCCTTCATCGACCTGGCGGTGGAGATGGTCGCCAACAACCCCGCCTACCTGCTCACGCCCAAAGAGCTGGCGACCCACGGCCCGACAATACAGAAAAAGCCCCGGGCGCGAAAGCCCACACAGTGAGCGCCGTGCTGACCTCCCTCAAGCCGCAAACCCGCCGTCGATCAACAAGCTCGCCCCCGTCACCATGCCCGACTCCGGGCCGGCCAGATAAGCCACCATGCCCGCGATCTCGTCGGGGTGGGCGTGGCGGTTCAGGGCCATCAGGCCGTGCATGTCGCCCGCCATGGGGCCGTCGGCCGGGTTCATGTCGGTGTTCACGGGGCCGGGCTGCACGTTGTTCACGGTGATGCCACGCGGGCCCAGGTCGCGCGCCAGGCCCTTGGTCAGGCCCACGATGGCGGCCTTGCTCATGCCGTAGACACTGAACCCCGCCCATGGCACACGGTCGGAATTGGTACTGCCGATGGTGATGACACGGCCATACGCGCCGCCCTGGCCCATGTGGCGCACGGCGGCCTGGGTAGCCACGAACACGGCGCGCACATTCACGTTGAGTGTGTGGTCAAAGTCGGCCAAGGCAAAGCTGCCGATCTCGCCCGCAATGGCCACGCCTGCGTTGTTGACGAGGATGTCCAGGCGGCCCAGCTCGCGTGCAGCGCGGTCCACGACCTGCGTGAGGGCGGCAGCGTCCGCGCTGTCAGCCTGCAGGGCCAGGGCCTTGCCACCGCTCGCTTCAATGTCCGCCACCAGCGCCAGGGCGGGCGCGGCGGAACAGCTGTACGTGAAGGCCACGGCCGCACCGTCGCGTGCCAGACGCCGCACGATGGCCGCGCCAATGCCGCGCGCGCCGCCGGTGACAAGCGCAACCTTGCCCGTCAGGGGCTGGTGTAGTACAGGGGATGTTGCCAACGCAGAAGACATGGTGTTTCTCCAAATAAAGTGATCAGGAAGGTTCAGCAACGAACCGGGAATAGCTGCAGTGTCGGCAATCCATTGCTCTTCCGGTAGCCATCAATGGGATGAATCTATTTCAACCTTCAGTTGAAAATACAGTCCATGCAACCCCTGACCCACCTCGAATCGTTCGTCAAATCAGCCGAGTCCGGCAGCTTCTCGGCAGCTGCTCGGCTCATGGGCCTGACGCCCGCCGCCGTGAGCAAGAACGTGGCGCGGCTTGAAGCCGGCCTGGGTGTACGGCTGTTCCAGCGCAGCACGCGGCGCCTCACGCTGACCGAGGGTGGGCAACGCTTTCTGGCACAGATTAGCCAACCCCTGTCGGACCTGAATGACGCGGTAGACCACGCCGCAGAGTCCGATCAGCAGCCCGCAGGCACGCTCAAGGTCAGCGTGGGACTGGGCTTTGGCCGCGCATACATCGTTCCGCTGCTGGCAGAGTTTCTGCAGCGTTACCCAGCCATCCAGCCTGACTGGCGGTTTGACAACCGATATGTCGATCTGATCGGCGAAGGTTTTGACGCAGGCATCGGGGGTGGCCTGAACAGGAACCCGGACATGGTGATGCGCGTGCTGGGCCCCACACACCTGGTGGTGGTGGCATCCCCCACGCTTCTGCGGGGCCGCAGGAAAGCGCCACGCCAACCCGCAGACCTGGCGCAGTGGGATGGCATCGTGCGGCTCAACATCCGCACGGGGCGCATCAACGTCACAACGCTGCGCAACAAGGCCGGTGACGCTGCACCCGTGGAGCTGCGCCCACGCATCGTGTTCGACGACCCCGAGGCCATGTGCCAGGCCGCGCTGATGGGCCTGGGCCTGGCGGTGCTGCCCATGCCGTTTGTGCAGCCCTGGCTGGCGCGTGGCGACCTGGTGCGGGTACTGCCCGGCTGGTGGGCCGACGCAGGCCCGACCTCGCTGTACTACCCCAGCAAGAAGCTGCTGCCCGCACGCACCCGGGTGTTTGTGGACTTTGTGCTGGAGCAGTTCACCACACGCGGATTCGCGCAAAGGGTGCGCGGAGACTGACGGTAGCAGCGGTTGAGCCGAGCCACAGCAGCGCTGTTGGCAATAATGGGACTTTGCAACCGCCCTGGACCACCGTCATGCCCCAACACATCGGCATCGTGGGCTGCTCCGCCGAAGGTGCCGCCCTGTGTTACCGCACCCTGTGCGCCGAAGGCGCCGCATTGCTGGGCCGCCCGCATGCGCACCCCGAGGTGACGCTGCACACGCCGTCGCTGGCCGACTATGTGGACTGCCTGGACCGGCATGACCTGCAAGGCGTGGCCGACCTGATGCTGGCCTCCGCCCACAAGCTGGCGCGTGCAGGTGCAGATTTTCTGATCTGCCCCGACAACACCATCCACCAGGCGATGGACCGGGTGCTGCCCCACTCGCCGCTGCCCTGGCTGCACATTGCCGAGGTGGTGGCGGCCGAGGCGGCAGCGCGCGGCCACCGGCGCCTGGCACTCACAGGCACGCGCTGGCTGGTGGACAGCAGCGTGT
This sequence comes from Acidovorax sp. HMWF018, assembly GCF_003061035.1. Classification (NCBI taxonomy): domain Bacteria; kingdom Pseudomonadati; phylum Pseudomonadota; class Betaproteobacteria; order Burkholderiales; family Comamonadaceae; genus Acidovorax; species Acidovorax sp. HMWF018. The sequence continues at coordinate 1,216 of NZ_QAIM01000260.1, read as the reverse complement.
ACCCCGATGCGCTGCAGGCCCGGGGCCTGCAATGGGTGCGCCCCACCGAGGCCGAGCGCAGCGAGATCAACCGCATCATCATGGACGAGCTGGTGCCCGGCGTCATTCGCCCCGAGGGCGTGGCCATGTTCCAGCAGATCATCGCCCGCATGCAGCGCGAGGACGGCTGCGATGCCGTGGTGCTGGGCTGCACCGAGATCCCGCTGATCCTGAGCGACACCAACTCCCCGCTGCCCACGCTGGACTCCACCCGCCTGCTGGCCCGTGCCGCGCTGCGGCGGGCCGTGCAAGCGGACTGAACGCAACTACTTGAGCCGCTGCGCCACCACCGCATCCAGCGAGGCCATGAAGGTCTCCACGGCCCGCGTGTAGGCGCTCTCCAGGCCCAGCTGCGCGTTGATCTCGCCGTGGGTCAGCTCCAGCGGCAGCACCTCGGCACGGCCGCCCAGGTCGCGCACGCGGCGGGCCATGCCCTGGGCCTGCAGGCAGGGGTGGTCGGGGCGCTCGGTGGAACAGACCAACTGGAACGGCGGCACCGGCCCCGACAGTGCGTGGTACGGCGACACTGCGGCCCAGAACAACGGGTTGGCACCCATCACCTCGTCATAGAACGGGTAGTGCGGCGCGGTCATCACCACCGGCACATTGAGCGCCGCGCTGTCCAGCGACACCGTGCCCAGCCAGGGCCAGGCCCCCTCGCGCTGGGCCAGGGTGGGCGATGCATTGATGAGCGACACCAGGTGCGCGCCCGCTGAATGCCCCATCAGGATGAACCGCGATGCATCAGCGCCCCAGCTGGCGGCACGGCTTTGCGCGGCGGCCAGTGCCATGGCCACGTCCTGCGCCTCCTGCAGCACGTTCACGGCGGGGTACAGGCGGTAGTTCACCGAGATGAACACAAAGCCCTTGGGCACCCAGCGCGCCACCTTCTCCTGCACCACGCGGGACATGGCCTTGTCGCCCGTGCGCCAGGCGCCGCCATGCACCATGAAGATCACCGGAGCGCGTGTGCCGCTGGCCTCCGCAGCGCTGCTGGCGGCACCGCCAGCGGCGGGCAGGTAGACATCCATGCGCTGCAGCGGGTCCGCACCATAGGGCACATCGGCCACGCGCTGCACACCGGCGGGCAAGGCCACAGCGGTGTCGCGCACCTGCGCGAAAGGCCCCAGCCCCCGCAGCTGGGCGTGGGCGGGTGGGGTCAACACGGCGGCCAGCT
>NZ_QAIM01000259.1:0-26772 GCF_003061035.1 Acidovorax sp. HMWF018 | reverse complement strand
CCCCGCCGCACCGGTGGCAACGCGCCGCGTCCCGTGCGCGCAAGCTCCGGCCAGCAGTCTCCGCAGGCGGGTTCTGCTGCGGTCTCACCCGATAGGGCGGCTTCGTCGAGTGCCACGACGGTTCCTCTGTGGCGGTTGCTGACAGCGGTGGCTGGCGCCTTGCAGGCGATCCGGGGTGGGCAGTCCGGCACGGCAGCGCTGGCTGCCGTAGAGATCGCGCTGCGCCCTGGCGCGCAGGCCCTGTTGTTCCAGGTATTGCGCCAGGCCGGACGGGCCGAGGCCCTGCGCCGACAGCTGGCCACCCGTGCCCCCGCACCCGCCGCCGATGCGCTGCTGTGCAGCGCGCTGGCGCTGTGCTGGGACCCGCAGGCCTCGCCCTACGAACCCTTCACCCTGGTGAACCAGGCGGTGGAGGCGGCCAAGCACCACCCGGCCACCCGCGCGCAGGCCTCGTTCATCAACGGCTGCCTGCGCCGTTTTCTGCGCGAGCGCGACGCCCTGGTGGCCGCCACCGACAACGATCCCGTGGCGCGCTGGAACCATCCGGCGTGGTGGGTGCAGCGCCTGCGCAAGGACCACCCCCAGCACTGGGAGCAGATCCTGCAGGCCAACAATGCCCACGCACCCATGGTGTTGCGGGTCAACGAACAAAAATGCACGGTAGCGCAGTATTTACATGCCTTGGATGCTATTGGTTTAGGAGCGATTGCGGTGGGCCAGCATGGCGTCGCGCTGCGTCAGGCGGTGCCCGTTCAGTCGCTGCCACACTTTGCGGAGGGCTGGGTGTCCGTGCAGGACGCCGCCGCCCAGCAGGCGGCTCCTTTGCTGCTGCAAGGGCTGGATCTGAGTCAGCCCTTGCGCGTGCTCGACGCCTGCGCCGCCCCCGGCGGCAAGACGGCGCACTTGCTGGAGATGGCGGGTCCGCAGTCTCCCTTGCAGGTCACGGCGCTGGAAATCGATGCCACACGCAGCGTCCGCATTGGTGAAACCCTGCAGCGCCTGGGGCTGACGGCCCAGGTCCTGGTGGCCGATGCTGCCCGCCCGCAAGACTGGTGGCAGTCGCAGTGCGGCGGCGTGCCGTTCGACGCCATCCTGCTTGACGCTCCGTGCACCGCGTCCGGCATTGTGCGTCGCCATCCGGACGTGCGCTGGCTGCGCCGTGAATCCGACATTGCCCAGCTGGCAACCCTGCAGGCGGCCCTGCTCAAGGCCCTGTGGCCGCTGTTGCGTCCCGGCGGGCGCCTGCTGTATTGCACTTGTTCCGTCTTCCGGGCAGAGGGTGATGCCCAGGTGCAAACGTTTCTTGCACACAACACCGATGCGCAAATGCTGCCGTCGCCGGGGCATTTAATTCCCGGCAACGCGGACAAGGTCGGGGCTGTCCCGGACAATCTGACCGGTGACCACGACGGCTTTTTTTACGCACTGTTGCAAAAATCGGCGCAATGAGCCCCGGAGCATGCGCTGGTGGCTGGTGTGCGCATGGTTTGTGCTGTTTTGGGGGACGGTGCTCTGCTGGGTGCCGCAGGCCGTAGCCGCACAGGCGGCCTCCTCCGAGGTGGGTGACCTGCGCCTCGAACGCGGGGACGACGGTCTGTACCTGAGTGCCAACCTGCAATTTGAACTGCCCGAGCTGGCCGAAGACGCCTTGCAAAAAGGCATTCCCATGTTCTTTGTGGCCGACGCCCAGGTGCTGCGCGACCGCTGGTACTGGTCCGACCGGCAGGTGGCCGAGACCACCCGGTACTTTCGCCTGAGCTACCAGCCGCTCACCCGCCGTTGGCGCCTCAACATCTCCTCCACGCCTTTCACCAACAGCGGGCTGGGCGTGGTGCTGGGTCAGAATTTTGACAATTACGCCGATGCCTTGTCGTCGATTCAGCGTTTTTCACGTTGGAAGATCGCCGAACGCGATGTGATCGAGTCCGATGCCGTGCATACGGTGAACTTCCGCTTCCGCCTCGACATGTCCCAGCTGCCCCGTCCTTTCCAGATCGGCGCGGTCGGCCGGTCGGGCTGGAACCTGCTGGTGTCCCGCAGCCAGCGCCTGGGCGCAGAGCCAGTCAAGTGAGCACGTCCCCCCCATCCACCGGCGTTTCGGCATCGACCCACGCCACCGCCCGCCAGTCCCGCGCAGTGCGCTGGGCCGTGGGCGTGGGCGCTGCCATCATGTCGGCCATCGGTCTGGTACTGCTGTTCTTGCTGACGCTGGCCACCAACAACCGTGTGCTGTACGAGCGCAACTACGCCTGGCTCTTCGGCGTCAACGTGTTTGTAGCGCTGCTGCTGCTGCTGGTGCTGGGCTGGGTGGCGGTGCGCCTGGGCTTGCGCCTGCGCAAGGGGCGCTTTGGCAGCCGCCTGCTGGTCAAGCTCGCAGCCATTTTTGCGCTGGTGGGGCTCATGCCGGGGCTGCTGATCTATGTGGTGTCCTACCAGTTCGTCACGCGCTCCATCGAAAGCTGGTTCGACGTGAAGGTGGAGGGTGCTCTGTCTGCGGGCGTCAACCTGGCCCGCGTGTCGCTGGACTCGTTGGCCACGGACATGGCCGCCAAGACCCGCAATGCCAGCGCCCAGGTGGCCCAGGTGCCCGATGCCGCTGCAGGCCTGGTGCTGGAGCGTATTCGCGACCAGCTCGGCGCGACCGACGTGGTGCTCTGGAACGCGTCCGGTCAGGCGGTGGCCAGCGCGGGACAGTCGCGCTTCAGTCTCAACCCCGAGCGGCCCGGCGCTGCCTTGCTGCGCACGGCGCGCCAGCAGCGCGCCACGGCGCAGATCGAAGGGCTGGACGACATTGCCGACCCGGCTGCGGCGCAGAACGCGCGGGTCAAGGTGTTGGCCCTGGTCAGCAGCCCCAGCGTGGGCCTGTTGATGGAGCCGCGCTATCTGCAGGCCACCTTGCCCCTGCCGCCGGCCTTGGTGGCCAACGCCATCGCCGTGCAGGAGGCCAATCGTGAATACCAGGAGCGTGCGCTGGCCCGGGGCGGGCTGCGGCGCATGTATGTGGGCACGCTCACGCTGAGTCTGTTCCTGGCGGTGTTCGGCGCTGTGCTGCTGGCGGTGCTGCTGGGCAACCAGCTGGCGCGGCCTTTGTTGGTGCTTGCAGAGGGGGTGCGCGAGGTGGCTGCGGGCAATCTGAGTCCCAAGGCCGCGCTGCAAAGCAAAGATGAGTTGGGTGGGCTGACGCGCTCGTTCGCGCTCATGACCCAGCAACTGGCAGACGCGCGCCAGGCGGTGGAGCAGAGCATGGGCGAGGTCGATGCCTCCCGCGCCAACCTGCAGACCATTCTGGACAACCTTACGGCGGGTGTCATCGTGCTGGATGCGCAGGGACTGATCCGTTCGTCCAACCCGGGCGCCACCCGCATCCTGCGCGCTCCCATGGCCGCTTATGAGGGGCGGCCGCTGTCCGAAGTGCCGGGCCTCGCGGAGTTTGCCGCGTCGGTCCAGGGCCATTTCGATGCGTTTTTGGGGGACCATGAACGCCATGGCCTGGACCATTGGCAGCAGCCGTTCGAGCTGCATGCCTCCTCCGGCGGCGCCGGACAACACGCCACCAGCCTGGTTGCGCGGGGCGCAGAGCTGCCCGATGCCACCCGACTGTTGGTTTTTGACGACATTTCGGAGATCGTTTCGGCCCAGCGTGCGCAGGCCTGGGGCGAGGTAGCGCGCCGGCTGGCGCATGAAATCAAGAACCCGCTGACCCCCATCCAGCTGTCGGCCGAGCGCCTTGAAATGAAGCTGTCGGGCAAGCTGCCGGACCCTGAACAAGCCATCCTCGCCAAGTCCGTCAAGACCATCGTGGACCAGGTCGATGCGATGAAGCGACTGGTCAACGAGTTCCGCGATTACGCACGCTTGCCTGCCGCCGAACTGCATGCGCTGGACCTCAATGCCCTGGTCGCCGACGTGCTCCATTTGTATGGGGCAGAAAACGCCACCGTGCCTGTAGAAGCCGAGCTGGACCCGCGCTGCCCCTGGATTGCGGGCGATGCGCAGCAGTTGCGCCAGGTCGTACACAACCTGCTGCAGAACGCTCAGGACTCGACCGAGCAGGCCCGCGCCGGGGCCTCCGAGCCCGTGCCGCCGGTGCGCATCAGCACCCGCTGGAGCGAATCGTCACGCCGTGTGCGGCTCACGGTGTCGGACAGCGGCGGGGGCTTTCCGTCCCACATCCTGCAGCGCGCTTTCGAACCCTATGTCACCACCAAACCGCGTGGCACCGGACTGGGTTTGGCCGTCGTCAAAAAGATCGCAGATGAGCACGGAGCGCGCATCGAACTGTCCAATCGCACCGAAGAAGGCGTGGTGCGCGGCGCCCAAGTGTCGTTATCATTCGCCCCTGAACCAGCGGTGGCGTCATAACAACACCGCCCCGCAGTACCTCCCCAAGGCGCTTCAACACACATGGCAAACATTCTGGTGGTCGACGATGAGCTCGGCATTCGTGATCTGCTGTCGGAAATCCTGAACGACGAAGGTCACAGCGTAGACCTCGCAGAAAATGCGACCCAGGCCCGAGCCGCCCGGGCAGGCAACAGCTATGACCTGGTGCTGCTGGACATCTGGATGCCCGACACCGACGGCGTCTCGTTGCTCAAAGAGTGGGCGACTGCGGGCGTGCTCACCATGCCAGTCATCATGATGAGCGGCCACGCCACCATCGACACGGCGGTGGAGGCCACGCGCATCGGCGCTTTCTCGTTCCTCGAAAAACCCATCACCCTGCAAAAGCTGCTCAAGGCCGTGGAGCAGGGCCTGGCCCGCAACGCGGCCCACCAGGCTGCACCCGTGGCTGCTGTGTCCGCACCCGCTGCCGCTCCGGCCGATCCGACGTTCTCGCAGCTGCCTGCCGTTTCTGCGGTGATGGCGGGGGTGGACCCCGGCCCCCACGCCCACCAGGGGTTTGACCTGGATCGCCCCCTGCGCGAAGCGCGCGATGGTTTCGAGAAAGCCTACTTCGAGTTTCACCTGGCCCGCGAAGGCGGCTCCATGACGCGCGTGGCCGAAAAGACGGGCCTGGAGCGCACCCACCTGTACCGCAAGCTGCGCCAGTTGGGCGTGGATCTGGGGCGCGGCAAACGCGGCTGATCAATTAATTTGTGCTTTTTGCCGGAAGCGCTGATTTTTCTGGCTATAATTTGAGGCTCAGGCCCGGTAGCTCAGTCGGTAGAGCAGAGGATTGAAAATCCTTGTGTCGGTGGTTCGATTCCGCCCCAGGCCACCAAACAAAAGCCCTTGATTTGCAAGAATCAAGGGCTTTTTCAATTTCGTACTGCCGAAGCAGGGCCACACCCAGCTGGGCAGGTGCGCATGCCGAAATCCCGCGTTGCCTTGGTGCTGGTTGCCGCCCGTACCGCGCATTGCGTTCCTTGTTGTTTCTCCCCACGTTCCCCATGCCCCTTCTGCAGGACACCACCCTTGGTATCGACTTCGGCACTTCCAACTCCGCGATGGCGGTGCGGCAGGGCGCGGGCCTGTCGCGGATGGTGGCGCTGGAGGGGGATGCACACACGCTGCCCACGGCGCTGTTCTTCAACGCCGAAGACCAGCGCACGCACTTTGGGCGCGATGCGGTGGCGCAGTACCTCGCGGGCACGGAAGGGCGGCTGATGCGCTCGCTCAAGAGCCTGCTGGGCAGTGCGCTGCTGCAGGACAAAACCGCAGTGCACAACCAGCTGGTCAGCTACCAGGACATCATCGGCCTCTTCTTGCGGATGCTGGCGCAGAAGGCCCGCGACGAACTCGGTGGCATGCCCGGGCGGGTGGTGATGGGGCGGCCGGTGCATTTTGTGGACGGCGATGCCGAGCGCGATCAGCAGGCCGAGGACGCGCTGCGCCAGGCCGCGCTGTCTGCAGGGTTCGAGAACGTGAGCTTCCAGTTCGAGCCCATTGCGGCCGCGCTGGACTACGAGCAGCGCATCGACCGGGAGTCGCTGGTGCTGGTGGTGGACATTGGCGGCGGTACGTCGGACTTCACGGTGGTACGCCTGGGCCCCGAGCGCATGGCCCGCGCGGACCGCAGCAGCGATGTGCTGGCCACCACTGGCGTGCACATCGGTGGCACGGACTTTGACCGGCGCCTGAGCCTGGACCTGCTCATGCCGCTGCTGGGCTTTCGCCACATCGGTCCGTCGGGGCGCGAGGTGCCCAGCCGCGTGTTTTTCGACCTCTCGACCTGGCACCTGATCCAGTGGCTGTATTCGCCGCGTGCACTGCGTGATGCGCAGAACCTGCGCACCGACTATGCCGATGCCGCGCTGCATGCCCGGCTGATGCGGGTGTTGAACGAGCGGCTGGGCCACCGCCTGGCCAACACGGTGGAGCAGGCCAAGATCGCGGCTTCTCTGGCCGATGCCGAGGCGCCCATGCCGCTGGACTGGGTCGAGGCTGGGCTCGGCGCCGCCATCACGCCGCCCGGATTGGCGCAGTCCCTGGCGCAGCCGCTGGAACAGGTGGTGGCCTGCGCGCGCGACTGCCTGCAGATGGCGGGACTGGGCGATGGGGGGGTGGATGCGATCTACCTGACCGGGGGCTCGTCGGCATTGCGGCCCCTGCGCCAGGCACTGCGCACGGCCTTCCCGGCAACTCCGCAAGTGGAGGGTGATCTGTTCGGCGGGGTGGCTGCGGGCCTGGCGGTTTCGCGGTAGTCATGCCATCCAGTTTGCTATCAATTGAATAGCTGATACGGCATATTGCACTAGCGCTACCGCCACAAATCATCGCAAACACTGCCCGGGAGCATCTGGAGTCAGTCCTGTACGCCATCCCCGCGCTTCCACTCCAGCGCGGTGTCGTACAGCACGTTGCGCGATGCGCCCGTGATCTCGGCGGCCAGGCGCACGGCGGTCTTCAGGGGCAGCTCGGCCAGCAACAGGCGCAGCACGCGGTGGCTGTCGCCCGCGTCGCTGACCACAGGGACCGGGTGCAGCAGCACCACGAATTCGCCGCGCGAGCGCTGGGGCGACCCATCCAGCCACGCCGTCAGCGCCTGCGCGGGCTGGGTGGTGACTTCTTCAAACTGTTTGGTCAGCTCGCGCGCCAGGGTGACGGGGCGCTCGCCCAATACTGCCAGGGCCTGGGCCAGCTCGCCGATGCGGTGGGGCGCTTCGAGCAGCACCACGCACCGGGGCTCCTGGGTCAGTTGCTGGGCGATCACGTTGGCACGCTCCGCGTTCTTGACGGGCAGGAATCCTGCAAACACAAAGCCGCCGTGTTCGGTGCTGTGGGCCACGGCACCGGCCACGCTCAATGCGGTGGTGATGCTGCTGGCGCCCGGCAGTGGCACGGCACGCAGGCCCGCTGCCTGCACGGCAGCCACCAGACGTGCGCCGGGGTCGCTCACGCCGGGGGTGCCTGCGTCGCTCACATAGGCCACGCGCTGGCCCTGCTGCAGCCGGTGCACCACGTTCTGCGCGGCTTCGGCCTCGTTGTGCTGGTGCACAGCCAGCAGCTGGCTGGCGCCCTTGTCGATGCCGTAGGCGCGCAGCATCGACTGCGTATGGCGCGTGTCTTCGCAGGCCACCGTGTCGGCCAGTTGCAGCACATGCAGTGCGCGCAAGGTGATGTCGGCCAGGTTGCCGATGGGCGTGGCCACCACGTACAGCGCGCCCTGCGGATAATGCTGCGCAGCGGCGGCGTCGTGCGCCGCGCTCTGGGCTGAAGCGAAAGATGCGCTCAATGAATTTCCTTGGAAAAAGACCACCGGCCCTTGCCACCCCGGGGGCTGCCAAAAAAGCCACCACGCGTGAGCGGGGCAACGCTGCCGAGGACCAGGCATTGGTCCATCTGCAGGCAGCGGGACTGCAACTGGCGGTGCGCAATTATCGGACGCCCGGACGCGGCGGGGGCGAGATTGATCTGGTGATGCGTGACCGGGATGGCACCCTGGTGTTTGTGGAGGTGCGCAGCCGCGCGCATGGCGGCTTTGGCGGCGCAGGTGCCAGCATCAGCGCGACCAAGCAGCAGCGCATCATCTTTGCCGCGCGGCACTACCTGATGCGCTTGCCGTCGCCACCGCCCTGCCGTTTTGACGTGGTGCTGGTGGAGGAGGGGGTGCAGTGGCTCAAGGCGGCGTTCGATGCGCAGTAGCGGCGGGCGCCGTACCGGTCGCCAGCGCAATGCAGGTGGCTACCCTTTGCTACAAAAGCTGTAACACGCGGCGGGTATCATCGGGCCCTCATGCTTGAGCAACGCATCCAACAGCATTTCATCGACAGCGCCGACCTGAAGTACCAGGCCGCGCAGACCCTGAGCCACCCCATTGCCGCTGCCGTACAGGCGGTGCTGGCCTGCGTGACCAGCGGCGGCAAGGTGCTGGCCTGTGGCAACGGCCCGTCCGCCGCCGAAGCGCAGCAGTTTGCCGCCTTTTGCGTGGCGGGCTTCGAACGCGAACGTCCCGAGCTGGCCGCGCTGGCGCTCACATCCGACAACACCCTGCTCACGGCGGCTGCGGGCAGCAACGATGCCACCCAGCAGTTTGCGCGCCAGGTGCGCGCGCTGGGCCAGGCGGGCGATGTGCTGCTGGCCCTGACGGTGCACGGCAACGACCCCAACCTGCTGGCCGCCGCCGAGGCCGCGCACGAGCGCGACATGACCGTGGTGGTGTTGGCGGGCCGCACCGGCGGCAAACTGGCCGCCATGCTGAGGGAGACCGATGTCTTGATCAGCGTGCCACACGACCGTGCGGCACGCGTGCGCGAAGTCCACACGCTGGTACTGCATTGCATCAGCGACGGCGTGGACGCACAGTTACTTGGTGAACAGGAGATCCCACTATGAACCCGACAACCCTGAACCGCACCCGCCGCGTGGTGGGCACTGCCCTGGCTGCTGCCACACTGGCCGCCGCACTATCGGCCTGCGCGCCCCTGATCGTGGGCGGCGCTGTGGTCGGCGGCGTGATGGCGGTGGACCGCCGCACGGCCGGTACCCAGATCGAAGACGAAGGCATTGAGCTGCGCGCGGCCAACCGCATCCGCGAAGCCCTGGGCGACCGGGCCCATGTCAACGTGACCAGCTACAACCGCCAGGCCCTGCTGACCGGTGAAGTCGCCACGGCCCAGGACCGCCAGGCGGTGGAGCAGATGGTGTCGCAGGTGGAGAACGTGCGCTCCGTAGTCAACGATCTGGCCGTGATGCCCAGCTCCACCCTGAGCCAGCGGTCCACGGACACCTTCATCACCGGTAAGGTGCGTGCGAGCCTGGTGGACGCGCAGGACATCTCGGCCAACTCCTTCAAGGTGGTGACCGAGCGCAACATCGTCTATCTGATGGGCCGTGTCTCGCAGCGCGAGGCCAACCGTGCCACGGACATCGCCCGGGGCGTGAGTGACGTGCGCAAGGTGGTGCGTGTGTTCGAGATCGTTTCGGAGGAAGAGCTGCGCCGCATCGCGCCGCAGCCTGCGCCGGTCACCACGGACACCAAGCCGGCCGGCGGCTGAGGACGGGGTTCAGACCGGAGGGTCAATGTCCCAGACCGCAGCGCGTGGTCTGGGACATTTTTCTTGCAGCGCAGCGCTGGGGCTCCGCAACGCTGCCACACGTCGCCGGCGTTGCACCCCGGGGGTGAGGCTGTGACCACGCCCGCTTTGCCCGACCGCCGGGTCTGCCCTTTGTCAGGGTAGACACCGCAGGCGGCTGAGGGGGTTACTTCAAGCGCTGAATCAGGCTGGACGTATCCCAGCGGTTGCCGCCCATCTTCTGCACATCGGCATAGAACTGGTCCACCAGTGCCGTCACGGGCACGCGTGATCCGTTGCGCTTGGCTTCGTCCAGCACCAGTCCCAGGTCCTTGCGCATCCAGTCCACGGCAAAACCAAAGTCGAACTTGCCGTCCACCATGGTCTTGCCACGGTTGTCCATCTGCCAGCTCTGGGCAGCGCCCTTGCCGATCACTTCCAGCACCTGCTTCATGTCCAGCCCGGCGTTCTGGCCAAACGCCACGGCTTCCGACAGGGCCTGCACCAGCCCGGCGATGCAGATCTGGTTGACCATCTTGGCCAACTGGCCCGAGCCGCTGGCACCCAGCAGCGTGAAGGCGCGCGAGAACGCCATGGCCACGGGCTGAGCAGCCTCGAAGGCTGCGGCATCGCCACCGCACATCACGGTCAGCAGGCCGTTCTGAGCGCCGGCTTGGCCGCCGGACACGGGCGCATCCACAAACTGCAGGCCGAGCGCCTGGGCGGCCGCATACAGCTCGCGGGCCACCTCGGCCGAGGCCGTGGTGTGGTCCACAAAAATCGCGCCGGGCTTCATGCCTGCGAAGGCACCGTTCGCACCCAGGGTGACCGAGCGCAGGTCATCGTCATTGCCCACACAGCAGAACACGATGTCGGCGCCTGCCGCCGCCTCGCGGGGCGTGGCTGCATGCTGGGGGGCCTTGGTGCCCGCATACTCTGCGCACCACGCTACGGATTTGGTAGCGGTCCGGTTGTACACAGTGACTTCATGACCAGCCAGCGCCAGGTGGCCTGCCATGGGATAGCCCATCACGCCCAGGCCCAGAAAGGCGACTTTGCGGGAGGGGGTGGTGTCGTAGTTGCGGGGGTTAGTGCTTGGCATGGTGTGACGGCAAGATGATGCAAAAGTATGCGTGAAAACGAAAACCCGCCCAGGAGGGCGGGTGAAGCTGCGCGAAGGTGGTGGACCTGGCTCTGGGGTCAAACGATCGCGAAATGCTCGGTGCCCTGTGCCAGGTCGGGTGACTTGGCGCGCTGGCTGTTGAGCTTGATCTGCAGGCGCAAGTCGTTGAGCGAGTCGGCATTGCGCAGCGCGTCTTCGTAGCTGATGACATTGGCCTCGTAGGCATCGAACAGCGCCTGGTCGAAGGTCTGCATGCCCAGGTTGCGGCTCTTCTTCATGATCTCCTTGATCTCGGAGACCTCGCCCTTGAAGATCAGGTCGGAGATCAGTGGGGTGTTGAGCATCACCTCCACCGCTGCGGCGCGGCCCTTGCCGTCCTGCTTGGGGATCAGGCGCTGCGACACCATGGCGCGCAGGTTGAGCGACAGGTCCATCAACAACTGGGCACGGCGCTCTTCGGGGAAGAAGTTGATGATCCGGTCCAGCGCCTGGTTGGCGCTGTTGGCGTGCAGCGTGGCCAGGCACAAGTGCCCGGTTTCGGCAAACGCCACCGCATGTTCCATGGTCTCGCGGTCGCGGATTTCGCCCATCAGGATCACGTCGGGCGCCTGCCGCAGCGTGTTCTTCAGCGCTGCTTCCCAGCTGTCGGTATCCAGGCCCACTTCACGCTGCGTCACCACGCAGTTCTTGTGCGGGTGCACAAATTCGATGGGGTCTTCCACCGTGATGATGTGGCCGAACGAGTTCTCGTTGCGCCAGTCCACCATGGCGGCCAGCGTGGTGGACTTGCCCGAGCCCGTGGCACCCACCAGGATGCACAGGCCGCGTTTGGTCATCGTGACTTCCTTGAGCACCTGCGGCACACCCAGGCCGTCGATGGTGGGCAGCGTGAGCGGAATGGTCCGCAGCACCATGCCGACCTTGCCCTGCTGGATGAAAGCGTTGACGCGGAAGCGCCCGATGCCAGCGGGTGAGATGGCGAAGTTGCACTCCTTGGTGCGCTCGAAGTCCGCCACCTGCTTGTCGCTCATGATGGCGCGCGCCAGCGTGAGCGTGTGGTTGGACGTGAGGGGTTGCGGCGACACCTTGGTCACCTTGCCATCGACCTTGATGGCGGGTGGAAACTCTGCCGTGATGAACAAGTCGCTGCCGTTGCGGCTCACCATCAGCTTGAGCAGGTCATTGATGAATTTACTGGCCTGATCGCGTTCCATCAGAAGTTCTCCCGGGGGTGGTCGTCTGCCGGACGATCTTGTGTCGTGGATAGGTGCATCATTTCTGGTTGTCGCTCAGGCGTGCGCTCACCACGCGCAGGCGCAGCGACAGCTTGCGCGCCAGCAGGGCAATCAGGCTGGCGGCCAGTTGCGGATCCTTGGTCATCATGTCGTCCATGGCCTCGGCGGAGAGCACGGCGATCTCGCAGTCGGTCAGCGTGGTGCAGGCCGAAAAGCGGATGCCGCTGTCCAGCAGCGACATCTCGCCCAGGATGTCCCCAGGGCGTGTCTCGGCCAGACGCAATTGTTCGCCCCAAGGCTGCACGCGGTCCACGGCGATGGTGCCGGTGAGCAGCACCACCATGAAGTTGCCGTACTCATCCTGGCGAATCACGTCGCGATTGGACGGGACGGCCGCAAATTCAAAAAAGCGCTCCATGCGCTCCACGGCGTCCTTGTCCAGGTGCGCCATGTACTTGTCCTTGGCCCACAGGCCTTGCAGCAGTTTGCCGCCCCGGCTGGTAGGCAGGCGCTTGGCGCCCACTTCCACGGCGCGCGCCTCCCAGGGCACCAGCATGGAGTCGTCCACACCCTGGCCCGCAAACGCGGTGGAAAACAACACGGAATCCGTGTGGTCGTCCGATGGCTTGCCGCTGCGGGCTTTCATTTTCAGAAGGCTCAAAATGCCTTTCATATCGCGCTCCGGTATGCGGCGCCTGCAGGGGCCGCAAAGTCGTTCATGGGGGTGTGCTGTCGGGGGCTCAGCCGGGGAAGTTCTCGGGGATCTTGGCCTTGCTGCGTGCTTCGGCCGGACTGATGATGTTGCGGCGCACGAGGTCGGTCAGGTTCTGGTCCAGCGTCTGCATGCCCACGCTGTTGCTGGTCTGGATGGTGGAGTACATCTGCGCCACCTTGGCCTCGCGGATCAGGTTGCGGATGGCGCTGGTGCCCAGCATGATCTCGTGCGCCGCCACGCGGCCGGAGCCGTCCTTGGTCTTGCACAGCGTTTGCGAGATCACGGCCTGCAGCGATTCGGACAACATCGCGCGCACCATTTCCTTTTCTTCGGCGGGGAATACGTCGATGATCCGGTCAATGGTCTTGGCGGCGCTCGAGGTGTGCAGCGTGCCAAACACCAAGTGGCCCGTTTCTGCGGCCGTCATGGCCAGGCGGATGGTTTCCAGGTCGCGCATTTCGCCCACCAGGATCGCGTCCGGGTCTTCGCGCAGTGCAGATTTGAGCGCCGCCGCAAACGACAGCGTCATCGGCCCCACTTCGCGCTGGTTGATCAGGCACTTCTTGGATTCGTGCACGAACTCGATCGGATCTTCCACCGTGAGGATGTGGCCGTATTCGGATTCGTTGAGGTAGTTGACCATGGCGGCCAGCGTGGTGGACTTGCCCGAGCCCGTGGGGCCGGTCACCAGCACCAGGCCCCGTGGCTTCAAGGCCAGGTCGCCGAAGATCTTGGGGGCGTTGAGCTGTTCCAGCGTCAGGATCTTGCTCGGAATCGTCCGGAACACGGCGGCCGCGCCCCGGTTCTGGTTGAAGGCGTTGACGCGGAAGCGGGCCAGGCCTTCGATCTCGAAGGAAAAGTCCACCTCCAGGAACTCTTCATACGTCTTGCGCTGCGCGTCGCTCATGATGTCGTACACCATGGCATGCACCGTCTTGTGGTCCAGCGCATCGACGTTGATACGCCGCACGTCGCCGTGGACCCGGATCATGGGCGGCAGACCGGCGGAGAGGTGCAGGTCGGAGGCCTTGTTCTTCACGCTGAACGCGAGCAATTGGGTAATGTCCACGGAGTCCCTCTATCGTTTGGTACGCTTGCCAAACATTATGACCACGATTGCTAACAACCTCCAACAGGTTATGGGCCGGATCGCCCAGGCGTGCCGGACTGCCGGGCGCGACCCGGGCCAGGTGGGCCTGCTGGCCGTTTCCAAGACCTTTGGCGCCGATGCAGTGCTGGAGGCGGTGGCCGCAGGCCACCGCGCCTTTGGCGAGAACTACATCCAGGAGGGCGTGGACAAGATTGCCGCCGTGCGGGCTGCCTTGCCCGGCGTGGCGCTGCAGTGGCACTGCATTGGCCCTATCCAGAGCAACAAGACCCGCCTGGTGGCCGAGCACTTTGACTGGGTGCACACGGTGGACCGGCTCAAGATCGCCGAGCGCCTGTCGGCCCAGAGGCCCGATCACCTGCCGCCGCTACAGGTATGTATCCAGGTCAACATCGACGGTGGGCCCACCAAGTCGGGCGTGGCCCCGTCCGAAGCCCTGGACCTGGTGCGCGCTGTCGCAAAACTGCCACGGCTGGTGGTGCGAGGACTCATGAGCATTCCGGACCATGCTCCTGAATTTGAAGCGCAATTGGCAATCCACACTAGCGCCAGAAGGCTATTTGACGAGATATCGGCAGTGGGAGAGCCAGGCCTGGGGCAGTTTGACACCCTGTCCCTCGGCATGACGGCCGATCTGGAGGCCGCCATTCAGGCAGGCAGCACGCTGGTGCGCGTGGGCACCGGCGTGTTTGGTGGACGGACCTATCCCGCCGCCTGAGCGGGTTCAGCCCGGCAGCGTGAAGCGCGCCACGCAGTCCAGCGCCGCCGTCACATCCGCCTCGCTCACATCCAGGTGCGTCACCCAGCGCAGCCGGGTGGCGCCGCCATACAGGCTGCTGGTCACGCGCACGCCGTGCTGCGCCAGCCAGGCGGTGAAGGCTGGTGCCACCTCCGCGTGCAGGTCGGTGAAGAGGATGTTGGTCTGCCACGGCAGCACGGTGAGCTTGCCCTGCAGCACGGGGTGGCTGCGGTTGGCCTCGGCCAGCCCTTGGGCCAGCCGGTCCAGGCGGGCGTGGTCTTCCGCCAGGCGCCGCACATGGTGCTGCAGCGCGTAGTGGCCGGCAGCCGCCAGGACACCCGCCTGCCGCATGCCACCGCCCAGGATCTTGCGGGTGCGGCGCGCCTGCCGGATGAAGTCGCGCGAGCCCAGCACCAGCGAGCCCACGGGCGCGCCCAGGCCCTTGCTCAGGCACAGCGATGCGGAATCAAAGTGGCTGCACAGCGCGCGCGCTTCCGCATACACATCGGTGCCGTTGCGCGCGGCATTGGCCGTGGCAGCGTTGAACATGCGTGCGCCGTCCAGGTGCATCGCCAACCCCCGGCTGCGCGCCAGTTGGGCCACCTCGGCGATGTAGGCGGGCGGCAGCACCTGGCCGCCGGTCGTGTTCTCCAGCACCACCAGGCGGGTGCGCGCAAAGTGCGGGTCGTCCGGTTTGATGGCTGCCGCGATGTCGGCCACGCGCAGGGTGCCGTCAGGCTGGGTCTCGACCGGCTGGGGCTGGATGGAGCCCAGCACGGCCATGCCGCCTGCCTCCCAGCGATAGGTGTGCCAGCTCTGGCCCACGATGGCCTCGTCGCCGCGCTGGCAGTGGCCCCACAGTGCGATCAGGTTGGTCTGCGTGCCCGAGGGGGCGAACAGCGCGGCCTCAAAACCCAGCAGCTCGGCGGCATGGTCCTGCAGTGCGTTCACCGACGGATCGTCGGCAAACACGTCGTCGCCCAGCGGGGCCTTGAACATGGCCTCGCGCATGGCGGGCGTGGGCTGGGTGACGGTGTCGCTGCGAAAGTCGGGCATGGGCGCGGTCCTTGTGGGTCGGGTCAATGAATGGCCGGCCATATTAGTCGCGTTGGCATCCCCTGCGGCTGCAATGCCCTCGGCCGGCGAAATGGGCGCTGCCTAGGTCAGGGACGCCGAGCAAGGGCCGCCCCGCAGCGAGGGCGTCGTCCCCCCGAGGGGGAAGGCGCCGAAGGCGACTCAGGGGGGCTACGGTCTGTTCATCTTGCAGTCCGTGCCTTGCGCCAGCTCATTGCCGGTGTAGGCGGCATCGGTGCGAAAGCCATAGTTCGTGCCTTCCCAGCCCACCTTCACGGCCTTGCCGTCCACCGGCGCGATGGTGTTGACCACCTGGGGCAGCAGCAGCTGGTGGTCTTCGCCGCGCATGCGCACCGGGCCCACCACCGATTCCAGCGTCAGGTCTTCCAGCGCGCGCGCCACCTTCACCGGGTCGGTGGACTGGGCCTTGTTGATGGCGGCCGCCAGGAAGCGGGGCGTCATCTCGATGCGCGGCGCGAGGAAATCCTTGCCCGTCTTGGCCTTGTAGGCCTTGGCCAGTGCATCCACCTTGGGGGTGTCGGCCTGGCCGGGGTGCCATTCGGCCACCCAGGTCAGCTGGCCTTGCTTGGCCTGCGACACCGCCAGCACCGTGCCCGGGATGGAGCCCGCGCTGTGGTTGAAGTAGCGCAGGTTGTAGCCCGCATCGCCCGCGGCCTTCAGCAGCAGCGTCATGTCCTGACCCCAGTTGCCGGTGATGACCGAGTCGGCCTCGCTGCTCTTGACCTTGGCGACGTAGGGCGCAAAGTCTTTCACCCGGCCGATGGGGTGCAGTGCCTCGCCCACGAACTGGATATCCGGCCGCGCCAGACCCACCATCTCGCGGCCGTAGTGCGCCCACTGTTTGCCATGCGCGTAGTCCTGGTTCAGCAGGTACACCTTCTTGATGTCCGGCTGCTTCTTGATGTAGTTGGCAATGGCCTTCATCTTCATGGCCGTGTTGGCCTCGAACTGGAAGTGCCAGAAGCTGCAGGCCTTGCCCGTCAGCTCGGGGTCGATGGAGGAGTGGTTCAGCACCAGGATCTCCTTGCCCGGGTTGCGCTGGTTGTGGCGCGCGGCCGCCTGCACCAGCGCCGTGACCACGGAGGAGCCCGAGCCGCCCGTCACGATGGCCTTGGCGCCCTGGTCGATGGCGGCCTGCAGCGCGCTCTGGCTCTCCTGGGCCGAGAGCTTGCTGTCGAACTGCAGCAGCTGCAGCTTGGTGCCCTTGAGCACGCCGCCCTTGGCGTTGATGTCCTCGATGGCGTACTGCGTGTGCGTGAGCATTAGCTCGCCCACGTTGGCAAAGGGGCCTGACAGCGGGTCGATGTAGGCGACCTTGAAGGTCTCTTGCGCGCTGGCGGCCGTGCCGATCAGCAGGGCCGCCGCAGCGGCCAGGGGGGTGAGGAACACGGTCTTCATGGGTTTTGTCTCCGGTGGTTGTTGTGCTTGGTGTAGCGGTGCTGCGGTGCGCGTCAGGCTGGGTTGCGCTTGCGGGTTCGCCGCAGCCCCAGCACACGCCAGGCCAGCTGCGCCAGCTCCTGCGCCACCTCGTCTTGCGACAGGCGGCCGTCAGGGCGGTACCAGTTGTAGAGAAAGCCGGGCAGGCTGCAGGCAGCCAGGGCCGTGATCTTGGTGTCGTTGAAATCGAACATACCGTCCTTGCGGCCCTGCTCCAGCAGCGTGCACAGCCGGTCGTAGAAGTGGTTCGCCAGGTCCTTTTGCGCCGCCAGGTACTCGGGCCGGTACACCTGCGGCTCGCGGTAGGGGAAGAAGGCCGAGGGATGGTGCTCCAGCGTGGCGCGGATCAGCCGCTCGATGCCTTCCGTTACCTTCACATGCGCAGGCCGGTCATCGTCCGCCGCAAAGTCCATCGCGGTGAAACACGCCACAGCAGGCGCCCACGACAGCGTCTCGAAGATCTCCTGCTTGTTGCGGAAGTAGTAATACACAAAGGGCTTGGTCACGCCCAGCTGCTGCACGATCTGCTCGATGGTGGTGTTGGCGTAGCCCTGCGCATCGAACAGCGCCTCGGCTGCGCGCAGGATGCGTTCGCGCTTCTCGTCCGACCCGGCCGTGGCGGCCTTCTGGCGCCCGCTGGCCTGCACGGGGGGCTGCTGGTTCATCGGTGTCCTTTGCGCGACGGTTGATTTATACCCATGGGTAGCATTGTTCTACCAAGCGGTATATATTGGCAAGACGCTGGCGGGTGCGAGCACCTAGCAAAAACCCCAAGAACCAGCGATTCCAGACACCTCGGAGACAACGCCATGCCCTCTGCCGCACCGCAGCTGCCGCTGCACGAACACCTGCGCCGCCACGCGCGCGAAACGCCCGACCGCATCGCCTACCTCTGGTACGGCCAGCCCCTCACCTGGGCGCAGCTCGACGCGGCCAGCGACGCGTTCGCCGCGCGCCTGCAGGCGCTGGGAGTGCAGAAGGGCGAACCCGTCGCCCTGTTCATGAACAACTGCCCCCAGTACGTGATGGCGCACTACGGCATCCAGAAGATCGGCGCCATCGTCTGCCCCTGCGGGCCGCTGAACAAGGAGCACGAGCTGGAATACCAGCTCACCGACCTGCAGGCGCGGGTGATCGTCGCGGCCGATGTGCTGCTGCCCGTGGTGGACAAGGTGCGCGCCAAGACTGCGCTGCAGCAGGTGTTTGTGGTGCGCTATGCCGAGCTGCTACCCGAGGGCACGCCCAGCATCGACGTACCCGCCGAGCTGCTGGCCATGCGCGCCGCCATGGCGCCGGTGCCTGCGGGCTGCGAAGACTTCCTGGCCGCCACCCGCACCGGTGCGCGGCCTGCGCCCGTGGCCTTGTCGATGGATGACATCTCGCTCATGACCTACACCTCGGGCACCACCGGGTTGCCGAAGGGCGCGATGCTGAGCTACGGCAACGCCACCTTCAAGACCGCTGCATCGGCGGACTGCAATGGCATGACACCGCACGAAACGCTGCTGGCGGTGGCGCCGCTGTACCACATCGCCGGCATGGTGATGGGCGTGAACCTGCCCGTGTACACCGGCGCCACCGCCGTGCTGCTGTACCGCTTTGACCCACTGGGCGTGGCCCAGGCGCTGGAGCGCCACCGCGTGACCTGGTGGTACAGCATCGCGCCCATGAACGGCGCGCTCATGCAGGTGCCCGGCGCACGCGAGATGGACTGGAGCGCGCTGCGCCGCAACCCAGTCACCAGCTTTGGCATCACCTTCACAGAGGCGCTGGCCCAGCAGTGGCAGCAGTTCGCGCCGAACTGCATTGCGCACGAGGCGGCCTATGGCCTGTCGGAAACCCACACCGTGGACACCGCCATGCCGGTGGACGCGATCCGCTGGGGCACCCAGGGCAAGCCCGTGCCGGGCAACACCCTGCGCATCGTCGACCCCGACACCGGCGCGCCGCTGGCTGCTGGCGAGGTGGGCGAGATCACCATCCACGGCCCCGGCAACTTCAAGGGCTACTGGAACAAGCCCGAGGCCACGGCCAAGACGCTGCGGGATGGCTGGGTCTACACCGGCGACATGGGCAAGATCGATGTGGACGGCTATGTCACCTTCATCGGTCGTTTCAAGGAAATGATCAAGGTGTCGGGCTACAGCGTGTTCCCCGAAGAGGTCGAGACCCTGCTCATCAAGCACCCCGCCGTGGCCCAGGCCGCCGTGATTGGCGTGCCCGATGCGGAAAAGGGTGAGGTGGTGCGCGCCTTCATCGTCAAGAAGTCCGGCCAGGAGGTGGACGCCGCCGGCCTGGTGGCCTGGTGCCGCGAGAACATGGCGCCCTACAAAGCCCCGCGCGAGGTGCGTTTCATCGACGCACTGCCCGCCACGGGCGCGGGCAAGGTGCTGCGCCGCCTGCTGCGTGATATTGCTTGAATGAGTGAAAAATTGGCTGCCGGTGCTAGTTGAATATGCGCTGGCAGCTATAAAAAATAGAGCGACTTCCCCATGCCATCTTCTGTTCTGTTCACCAAAGTGCTGGTTGCCAACCGGGGCGAAATCGCACTGCGCACTGTGCGCGCCCTGCACGACCTGGGCATTGCCAGCGTGGCCGTGTATGCCGACGATGACGCCACCAGCCCCCATGTCCACGCAGCCAGTGCGGCCGTGGCGCTGGGCGCCACCGGCCCGGCGGCGTACCTGGACGGTGCGCGCCTCATCGCCATTGCGAAGGCGCAGGGCTGCGATGCCGTGCACCCGGGCTACGGCTTCTTGAGCGAGCGGGCCGACTTTGCCGGGGCCTGCGACGAAGCGGGGCTGCGCTTCATCGGCCCCACGCCTGCGCAGCTCGCGTTGTTCGGCGACAAGGCGCAGGCCCGTGCGCTGGCGCAGCAGCAGGGCGTGCCGCTGATGCCCGGCACGCAGACGGCGGTGTCACTGGAGGAGGCCCAGGCCTTCTTCGCGCAGCACGCCCATGCCGGCATCGTGATCAAGGCCATCGGGGGCGGCGGCGGGCGCGGCATGCGCGCGGTGGCGTCGGCCGATGACTTGCCCGCTGCCTACGCGCGCTGCCGCAGCGAGGCGCAGGCAGCCTTTGGTGTGGACGGCGTGTACGTCGAGCGCCTGATGAGCAACGCCCGCCACATCGAAGTGCAGGTGCTGGGCGACGGGCGCGAGGTGATCGCCCTGGGCGAGCGCGAATGTACGCTGCAGCGGCGCTTTCAGAAGGTGGTGGAGATCGCGCCCAGCCCTTCGCTGCCCGCAGCGCTGCGCGAGCGGATCACCACCGCTGCCTTGTCGATGGCGCGGGCCGTGGCCTACGAGGGCCTGGGCACGTTTGAGTTTCTGGTGGACCTGGCCTCCAGCGACTTGCCGTTTGTGTTCATCGAATGCAACCCGCGCCTGCAGGTGGAGCACACCATCACCGAAGAGGTCACCGGCGTGGACCTGGTGCAGGCGCAGATCGCGCTGGCCGCAGGCCGCACGTTGCAGGACATCGGCCTCGACCCTGCCGCACCGCCCGCCGTGTTGGGCTTTGCCGTGCAGTGGCGCATCAACGCCGAGACGCTGGACGCACAGGGCAACGCCACCCCCGGCAGCGGCACGCTCAGCCGCTTTGACCTGCCCGCAGGCCCCGGCGTGCGCGTGGACACGCACGGCGCAGCAGGCGCCACGCCGTCGCCGCACTACGACACGCTGCTGGCCAAGCTCATCGTGCACACGCGCAGCCCGCGTTTTGCCGATGCGCTGCGCCGCTCGCAGCGCGCGCTGGCCGAGTGCCGCATCGACGGTGTAGCCACCAACCTCGCGCTGCTGCAGGCCCTGGCCGCACGGCCCGAAATGGAGAGCCAGCAGGTGCACACGCGCTGGCTGGAAACCGTTTTGCCGGCATTGCTGAATGCTTCCGAAAAAATAGCTGCTAGCGCTTATCCATCAAGCGCTAGCGGCCAAAAAGACTCAAATTTCTCAATGTCTGCACCCGAAGGCGCCGTGCTGGCCCCCATGCCCGCCCGCCTGGTGCAACTGAGCGTGGCCGAGGGCGACGTGGTCGCCGCAGGCGCCGAGCTGGCCGTGCTTGAAGCCATGAAGATGGAGCATGTGCTGCTGGCCCCACACGCGGGCCGCGTCGGCGCGCTGCTGGCCGTGGCCGGTGGCTACGTCGCGCAGGGGCAGCCGCTGCTGGTGCTGGACGCGGTAGATGAGGGGGCCGATGTCGAAGTGCAGGGCGGTACGGTACATGACCCGGACCACATCCGCGCCGACCTGCAACGCGTGATCGACCGCCACGCCTTCACACTCGACGCGGCGCGCCCCGACGCCATGGCCAAGCGCCACGCCCAAGGTGGCCGCTCCGCGCGCGAGAACATCGCCGACCTGTGCGACGACGGCAGCTTCATCGAATATGGTGCCCTCGCCATCGCCGCGCAGGCCCGACGCCGCAGCAAGGAAGACCTCATCGCCAACACACCCGCCGACGGCATGGTCACGGGCATTGGCGGCATCAATGGCGCACTGTTTGGCGACGAGAAGTCCCGCACCGTGGTCATGTCTTACGACGCCACCGTGCTCGCGGGCACCCAGGGCGCACGCAACCACGCCAAGACCGACCGCATGCTCGGCATCGCGCTGGCGCAGAAGCTGCCGGTGGTGTTGTTCGCCGAGGGCGGCGGCGGGCGCCCGGGCGACACCGACATGCCCGTGGTGGCGGGGCTGCATGTGCACACGTTTGCGAGCTACGCGGCGCTGTCGGGCCAGGTGCCGGTCATCGGCATCGCCGCCGGGCGCTGCTTTGCGGGCAACGCGGCGCTGCTGGGTTGCAGCGACGTGATCATCGCCACGCGCGGCAGCAACATCGGCATGGGCGGCCCGGCCATGATCGAAGGTGGCGGGCTGGGCGTCTTCAAGCCCGAGCAGATCGGCCCGAGCCGCGTGCAGCATGCCAACGGCGTGATCGACGTGCTGGTGGATGACGAGGCCGGGGCGGTGCAGGCCGCGCGCCACTACCTGTCGTTCTTCCAGGGCCGCGCATCGCAGTGGTCTGCACCCGACCAGCGCCTGCTGCGCGCCGTGGTGCCTGAGAACCGCCTGCGCGTGTACGACACTCGCACGGCGATGGCGGGCCTGGTGGACGACGGCAGCCTGCTGCTGCTGCGCACCGGCTTCGGTGCCGGCATCCACACCGCACTCGCGCGCATCGAAGGCCGCCCCGTGGGCCTGCTGGCCAACAACCCGCAGCACCTGGGCGGCGCCATCGACGCCGATGCGGCCGACAAGGGCGCGCGCTTCATGCAGCTGTGCAACGCGCATGGCCTGCCCATCGTGAGCCTGGTGGACACGCCCGGCTTCATGGTCGGCCCCGAGGTCGAAGCCACGGCCCAGGTGCGCCACGTGAGCCGCCTTTTCGTCACCGCCGCCAGCCTGCGCGTGCCCACCTTCAGCGTGGTGCTGCGCAAGGGTTACGGCCTGGGCGCCATGGGCATGACGGCCGGGGGCTTCCATGCGCCCGTTTTCACTGTCGCCTGGCCCACGGGCGAGTTCGGCGCCATGGGGCTCGAAGGCGCAGTACGCCTGGGCTTTCGCAAGGAGCTGGAGGCGCTGCCCGAGGGCGCCGAGCGCGACGCGCTGTTTGCCAAGCTGCTTGCCAAGTCCTACGCCAACGGCGAGGCGATGCACATGGCCGCCACGCTGGAGATCGACGCGGTGATCGACCCGGCGGACACGCGGGCCTGGCTGGCGCGGGGGTTGGCATCGGCGCAGGTGGCGCCGCTGGGTCCACGTTGCATCGATACCTGGTGAAGCAGCACTGCACCTGGCACGGTGGTGCCTATCGGTGCATCAGGGCGAGCTTTGCGCCGAGCCCGACAAACGCGGCCGCAAAGCCGCGGCGCAGCCACACCAGCGCGCCGGGGCGCTGCAGCACCTGATCACGAAACCGGGCGGCAAAGACGCCATAGCCCAAGAACACCACAAAGGTCATGGCCATGAAGACCAGCGAGAGCTGGACCATGCGCCACGCGGGCTGCGCTTCACCCGGTGCGATGAACTGCGGCAGAAAGGTGAGGAAGAACAGCGACAGCTTGGGGTTGAGCAGGTTGATCAGCATGGCTTCCGCGATACGCCCACCGGCTGCGCGTGCGGGTGCGTCAGTGCGAACCTCCAGTGTGGCGGGCGAGCGCCACGTGGCCCAGCCCATGTAGACCAGGTAGGCGACCCCCGCGTAGCGCAGGACTTCAAATGCCGTGGCGCTGGCGTTGAGGAGCGCGGCCAGCCCGGTGATCGCCGCCAGCAGGTGCGGCACGATGCCGAGCGTGCAGCCCAGCGCCGTCACGGCGGCGGCCCGCGCACCGCCCGAGAGCCCGGCCGCCACGGTCAGCAGGGTTCCTGGCCCCGGCGAGACGACCACGATGAGAGAGGTGATGAGAAATTCGATGCCCATGGCGAGAGGCCGCGCGGCGGCGGCGTGAAGTGGCGATGCCCGCAGCATCCGCCAACCCCCGCACAACGGTCTTGAACAAAATTGCAGGGGTCGGGCTGTCAGCCGCGTGCGCGAACGTAGGCGCCGGGTGTGATGCCAAAGCTGCGCGTGAACAGGCGCGTCAGGTGGCTTTGGTCGGCAAAGCCACTGGCTGCGGCGACATCGGCCAGGGGCGTACCCGCACCCATCAGGTGACGTGCAAGCTGCAGTCGTCGCTGCAGCAGGTAGGCGTGTGGCGTGAGGCCCGTGGCCTGGGCAAATTGGCGCACGAGCTGGTAGCGGCTCAAACTTGCTGCATCGGCCAGTTGCGCGAGACTCCAGGGCGCGGTGGGATCGTCGTCCATCATGGTGCGAGCCCTGGTGATGGTCGCGGCGGATTGTTGGTGACCCTTTGGCCGCAGCAGGCCGCCCAGCACCCGCAGCAGGCATTCCTCCACGTGCATCGTTGCGGCCGAGTGATTGGGGCGGTGGGTGGCCGCGTCGAACAGTGCCAGTACCTGGGCCGCCAGCCGCGCATCGCGCATCGTCGGAGCATGGAATTCGAAGGCGGAGCCGAGCGGGCCCGGATGCACCTCTGCCGCCAATGGCGCCACCAGGGCGGGCTCCAGGTAGAGCATGCGCCAGGCGCGTCCACGCTCGTCCAGCGGCACGCCATCGTGGACTTCGCCGGGGTTGACCGTGATGGTGTCGCCTGGGCCCGATTCCACAATGCCCCGGCCGCTGGCTGATTTCTGCGCACCCCGCTCGATCACGCCGAGGCCGAACTGCAAGTGCATGTGCCTGCCGAAGACGAGGCGGGAGTCGGCCTGCATCGCTTCGATGCCGGGCAGTGCGGTGGGCAGGAATCGGAAGGGTTTTTGCTGCATGGCGCGCGGCCTTGGGGTGGCGCGGGGCCATGATAAGCTGACCTGATCGTCCCTTTTTCCTCCCTCAGTTTCACACGCGGAGACTCCTCTATGCCCGGCCTTTTGCCCGATATCGACCCCGATGGTTTGCTTGAATTTTCGGTGGTCTACACCGACCGCGCGCTCAACCACATGTCCAAGCGCTTCACCGGCGTGGTGCAGGATATCCTGGGCACGCTCAAAGAGGTCTACCACGCCCACACCGCCGTGCTGGTGCCCGGCAGCGGCACCTTCGGCATGGAGGCCGTGGCGCGCCAGTTTGCCAACAAGGAAAAGGTGCTCATCGTGCGCAACGGCTGGTTCAGCTACCGCTGGACGCAGATCTTTGATGCCGACAAGGGCCTGGGTGGTGGTTCCGTGGTGTGCAAGGCGCGCCAGCAGGGCAGT
Source organism: Acidovorax sp. HMWF018 (assembly GCF_003061035.1). NCBI lineage: Bacteria > Pseudomonadati > Pseudomonadota > Betaproteobacteria > Burkholderiales > Comamonadaceae > Acidovorax > Acidovorax sp. HMWF018. The sequence continues at coordinate 2,111 of NZ_QAIM01000259.1, read as the reverse complement.
GGCCCGCAGGCGCCCTGGGCACCATGCCCGGCTGAGGAAGTCGCCGCCACCATCCGCGCCGAAAAGCCCAAGGTGGTGTTTGCGCCCCATGTGGAAACGGCCAGCGGCATCATCCTTTCGGACGACTACATCCGCACGCTGACGGCAGCTGCGCATGAGGTGGGCGCGCTGTTTGTGCTGGACTGCGTGGCGTCGGGCGCGATGTGGGTGGACATGCAGGCCACGGGCGTGGATGTGCTCATCAGCGCACCACAAAAGGGCTGGAGCGGATCGCCTTGCTGCGCCATGGTGATGCTGTCCGAGCGTGCGCGCGAAGCCATCGAGGGCACCACGAGCAGCAGCTTCTCGTGCGACCTCAAGAAGTGGATGCAGATTGCCGAGGGCTACGAAAAGGGCCAGCACGCGTACCACACCACCATGCCCACGGATGCGCTGGTGCGCCTGCGCGAGGTGATGGCCGAGACGCGTGAATATGGATTTGCCAAGGTGCGTGATGAACAGATCGAATTGGGCGCCAAGGTGCGGGCGCTGCTCGAATCGCGCGGCTTCCCCAGCGTGGCGGCCGACGGCTTCAAGGCGCCCGGCGTGGTGGTGAGCTACACCACCGACCCTGGCATCCAGAACGGCAAGAAGTTCATGGAGGTGGGCCTGCAGACCGCCGCCGGTGTGCCGCTGCAGTGCGACGAGGGGCCTGACTTCAAGACCTTCCGCATCGGCCTTTTTGGCCTGGAGAAGTGGCACAACGTGGACCGCACCGTGGGCCATTTGTCAAAGGCGCTGGACCAGATTGCGGCGGCGGCCTGACGGGTTGCGGTCTAGGTCGGCGGGCTTGCCCGGATGAAGCCAGAGACTGACAGCGCAACCGTCGCCCTGCGGCGTGCCAAACGGCAGGCGCTGGGACTGTTGCTGCTGGTGACGGCGGTGTTCATCGCCACCAGCGTGGTCGAACGCGGCCTCCTGCTCAACTGCGTGAAAGCCATGGCCGAGGCCGCCATGGTGGGTGCGCTGGCGGACTGGTTTGCGGTGGTGGCGCTGTTCCGGCACCCGCTGGGCCTGCCCATTCCGCACACTGCGGTCATTGCGCGCAACCAGGCGCGCATCGGCCGCAACCTGGCCACCTTTGTGCGCGACAAGTTCCTGGACGTGCCTTCGCTCGTGTCGCTGATCCGCCGGCACGACCCGGCCGAGCGGCTGGCGCAGTGGCTGACTTCCACCGGCAACGCCGCGCTGCTGGGGCACCAAGCCACGCGCCTGGCATCGGCTGCGCTGGAGACGGTGCAGGACGCGCAGGTGGAACGTTTCATCCAGAAAGCGGCGCGCGCATTGATCGGGCAGGTGGACATGTCGCGCGCCCTGGCCGCGGTGCTCGACACCCTCACGCACAACGGCCGTCACCAGGCGCTGCTGGACGACGTGCTGGCCAAGCTCATCGAACTGTTGCAGAACGAGCAAACCCGTACCTGGGTCGCGCAGTCCATCGTGGCCTGGCTCAAGAAGGACCACCCGCGCACCGAGAAGTTGCTGCCCAGCGACTGGCTGGGCGACAAGGGCTCGGCCCTGCTGGCCCACGCGCTGGAGAGCCTGATGGCCGATGTGGCCGCCGACCCGCAGCACGCATTGCGTGCGCAGTTTGATGTGGCGGTGCAGCGCTTTATCGAGCGCCTGCGCAGCGACCCGGAATGGGAGCGCAAGGGCGAGGAGATCCGCACCTGGTTGCAGACCGACGCCACGGTGGCAGGTTATGTGCAGACCTTGTGGTTGGATCTGCGCGGCGCTCTGCAACGCGACCTGGCCGATGCCAACTCGGTGCTGGCGCGGCAGGTGGGCAAGCTGGGGTTATGGCTGGGCGAGTCGCTGGCGGGGGACGCGGCGCTGCGGCAGTCGTTCAATGACAGGCTGGAGCGTTGGGTGGAGGGTCTGGCGCCGGATGTGTCGGCGTTCATTGCGCAGCACATCGAGGACACGGTGCGGCGGTGGGATACTGAAGAGATGACGCAGCTGATCGAGCTGAACATTGGCAAGGATCTGCAGTACATCCGCATCAATGGCACCGTGGTGGGCGGGCTCATTGGGCTGGTGCTGTTTGCTGTGTCGCATGTGGGGGATATGGG
>NZ_QAIM01000258.1:0-4497 GCF_003061035.1 Acidovorax sp. HMWF018 | reverse complement strand
CACCTTGGTGGGCTTGACCTGATGCCAAGCCTCGAGCCACTCGGCGAGCCGCGGCGCGAGCTCGTGCCAGCTAGAGAACTCCTCCTCCGGCGCCTTGACCACCATAGTGAGCTTGAGCTTCGGGGTGAGCGGCTCCCGATTGAGGGCGTGCCAGCTGGACCGGCCGAGGATGCGGGACGCGGCGTCCAGCGCTGCCGTGTGCTTGAGAGCGACGCCCGTGTCGCTCAGAGCTTTGCGCAGGCGCTTGGCCAGGAGCTTGGGGTCTTCATCGGGCTGGGGCTGGAGGCCTTCGACGACCTTGAGCGCGGCCTCGGAAGTGAAGCGGGGCACCTTGAGATGGACGTAGGTCCACAGGGCTGCGGCCGTAGCCTGCAGGTCTTGAGGGGAGGCGGGATGCGCCGTCGGCGCAGCAGTGGTTGCCATGGATGAACTCCTAGAGAGCATCGAGGGACGGCACGCGTTGTCCGGCTCTCCAAGTGGAGGTCATCGAGCCGGGGAAAGGGAACTCTCGCAATCCAACTGGCTTTGCCGTGCCGGACAGGGTCCGGTGCGTGCACTGACGGGCGCCAACTTGCCCACGATTCGGCTTGAACCGCAGGTAGATCGTAAGAAGGAGCGGCTACCGGTGTCAACTACTAATGGAGCACCTTCGTCAGGTCTCACTTACGCCTGACATTCAGCTTTGCGAACTCGAGTGACTGCACCCAGCCTAAAGCGGCCTACCGCCCGTACATTGTTGTAACCAAAGCCTCAGATCGCTTCCCGTGGAGTGAATCTACGAAGATGTTGACTCACTCCCCCACCACCAACATATCCTCCCAACAGGTCGTGTAAGCCGGTGACCTGCGCTCCTGCCGCATGGCCCAGCTTGTACGCTCTCCCGTCGCCTCGACTCCCGCGCAGGCCAACTTCACCGCCCCTCGCCCATAGCGCTGATTGAGCTCATCGAGCACCCCCATCAGCCGTTCACGTGCGCAGTCTTGCGCTTCCAGCGGTTCCAGATCGAGCTCTCCCTGCCGCAGCTTTGCACTGTGCAAGTCCAGCAGCATGACGCCAGCTTTGATGAAAGCGTAGCCCGATCGGTAGATCCGGCGAAGCCCAGCCAATGAGGCATTGACTACGGGCACCGTATCGCTGGTGGCCCGCAGCAGCGGTACGGTGATGGATCTGGCGTACTGCGGCCCTTTGCGATAGGGGCTGGTGTGAATGAACACCAGCACATGGGCCGTGTGGCTGGCCTGCCTGCGCAGCTTCTGCGCTGCCATGCTGGCAAACGTGCTGACGGCCTGTTCCAACGCCTGGAGGTCACTGATGGGTTGCCCAAACGACCGGGTGCAGGCGATTTCCTTCTTAGGTGGCGGTTGTTCCTCCAATCCGATACAGGGCATGCCTTGCAACTCTCGCACCGTGCGCTCCAGCACCACCGACCAGCGCCTGCGCACCGTGGCCGGATCAAGGCGTGCCAGGTCCAGGACGTTCTCGGTGCCCGCGTCCTTCAGTTGGGCCGCGATCTTGCGCCCCACGCCCCAGACTTCTCCCACATCGGTCGATTCCAGCACCGCATCCAATTCGTCACGGGGCAACTGCGCGAGGTTGCACACCTGGGCCAATTTCGAGGGATAGGAGCCAGGTTTGCGTTCAGCTGTCTTGGCCACATGGTTGGCCAGCTTGGCCAGGGTCTTGGTCGGGGCGATACCCACACCACAGGGAATACCGACCCACTGCAGCACCCGGGCACGGATGGCATGGGCTCGTTCGGTCATGTCGCCCCGGATGCCACTGAGGTCCACAAAGCTCTCATCAATGGAATACACCTCATGGCGGTGACCCAGCGCAGCCACCAGGCTGGCCATGCGGTCAGACATGTCGCCATACAGCGCAAAGTTCGCTGAGAGGGCCACAAGACCGGCCTCCTTCTCCAAGTGCCGGATCTCATGCCAGGGATGGCCCATCCGCACCCCCAGTTCCTTGGCCTCGTTCGATCGGGCAATGGCGCAGCCGTCGTTATTTCTGAATGACCCTAACTGTTAGTAGGTATTTAGGTCGTTGATTCTTCAACAAGAATCAAGACTAACAGTTTTGTACGTAATAAGGCTCAATTCGAGCACGCTCTGAGTCGTTGAAGTAGGAGGCCCAGCGCCACCCTGATCGACGCAGGACGACCCTCAAGAGCCGCTCAGAATTTCTGGCCCAGCGCCGGCAGTGCAGCGATTGCCGTCCTCCAGACTTAGCCATCGAACGCGTACTATTGGCCAGAAGCAGCCATTCAACATTTACATGAATAACGAACTGCTCGCACTCATAGACGGCGCACTAGCCGACATTTACCCTATGGCGTTAGCCGGCCTGGAGCCCGCACAAAGCATTGAGCGTCAACTTGCCTGGTGTCGCGAATTTGCGTCGAGTGGCAAGCAAGGCCCCAGACCAGGACCTTTTTCTATGGGTCTCATCGCCACCCGGGAGTTCGACATGTATGGAAACCAACCTGAACTCGCCAGTCTGATAAATAGGATTCAGCGATTCGTTGAGGCTGAACTTGCAAGAGTCTGACACCGGCCACAATCAGACGTTAAATCAATTGGAAAGCGCCAGACTCCATGGAAGAGAAAACGGTCGAAGATGACCCTGTTTGCCTCGTTTTCATACCAGCCCTCGTCGCGATTTTGTATCGGCTGGAGAGTGAAAAGGGTTCGCCACTAACAGAATTGGAAGTACATGCCATCCGCGATAAGTCTGTGTGCATGAGCATGCCCTACAGCGCGGCTTTAGCTATGGAGCAAGAGCGGGGCTATCGAGATGTCAGGCCAGAGCACTGCTGGGAAGACTGGCAGGACGCGAGAGAACAACTTAAGAACAACTGACCGGACTGCAGCCAAACTGCCGAAAGCGGCCAGAAGTGGACATTCGAGGAGGAGGCAACGTGCGCGAAGCGAAGATTGCTGCTTGGTTCTTTTTCGTTGTGGGAGCCGGCTTGAGTTTGCTCAGCGCATGGGCGGCCGTCACATTGGCACCGCCGTCGCCAACCATCTCGTCGCTCCGCAACGGTCTGGCGCAAGTCTTGAAGGCAGCACTTGGTGTGCCTGCCGGCCATGTTGCCTACCACCTGTTTTGGACGGCCCTCGGCGCTTGCGTAGCCTACTTGGCGCTGCGAGTACTGAAAGACCAGTCGAGGTAAGGTCCCAAGGTCTCAGTCCGCTCAGTGCCCACCACCGCCCCCGCTACCATGACGCACATCGGCCATCAGCGGCCGTTCACGTCTCCGTGCCCATCGTCAAGTCAAGACTGATTGCTGCCACTTAGGGCTACGCTGAACAAGTTGAGAGGTGGCGCGAGGTTTGCATGTATCGAGACACCAGAGACACGAAGGTGAAGATGAAACAGCAAACCCTGGCGATGGCAGCCGATCAAGGCGACGGCTACGAGCAATACCGCAAGCTCACCAAGCGGGACACATTCCTGGCGACGATGGAGCAGATCGTGCCGTGGCAGGAGTTGTGCTCGGTCATCGAACCGCACTACCCCAAGGCCGGCAACGGGCGCCCACCGATCGGACTGGAACGCATGCTGCGGATGTACTTCGTGCAGCACTGGTTCAACCTGGCTGATGAGGCCTGCGAGGAGGCTCTGCTCGACAGCACGGCGCTGCGCCGCTTTGTAGGCATTGATCTGGGGCGTGAACGTGTGCCTGACGGGACCACGCTGCTGAAGTTTCGCCGCCTGCTGGAGAAGCACAAGCTGGGCGAGGCCTTGTTTGCCAAGGTGGGGGAGGTGCTGCAGGCCCGAGGCATGAAGGTGGGCACCGGCACCATCGTGGATGCCACCATCATCGGCGCGCCCAGCTCGACCAAGAACGCCGACAAACAGCGCGACCCGGAGATGCACCAGACCCGCAAAGGCCAGCAGTGGTACTTCGGCATGAAGATGCACATCGGCGTGGACAGCCGCACTGGGCTGGCGCACAGCGCTGTGGTCACGGCAGCCAACGTGCATGACAAACATCCATTGCCCGAGCTGTTGCACGGGAACGAGCAGCGTGTATACGGCGACAGCGCCTACGCCAGCCAGAGGGCGTTGATCGAATCGAAGGCGCCCCAGGCCAAGGACTTCACCAACCAGCGCGTGCGCAGGGATGGCGAGATCGACGAGGTCGAGCGCTCGAAGAATCACAACAAGTCCAAGGTCCGCGCCCGAGTCGAACACGTCTTTGCCGTGGTGAAGCGGCTCTGGGGCTTTGCCAAGGTGCGCTACCGAGGCCTTGCCAAGAACGCCACACGTTCGTTCGTGGTGCTGGGTCTGGCCAACATCTACCTGGCGCGGCAGCGCCTCGCGGCATGAGTGCGCCCGTTGCGCACTCCAAGTGCGCAAGCACGGCCGGTATGGCCGGGGAACGCGGTCAAACCGCGAGGCTTCCCCGCGTCAGCGACCCATTGGGCAGCGGATCGCTCAAATCGGCTACTTGTTCAGCGTAGCCTTAGGTTCGACGGCAGAGTCCATGGG
>NZ_QAIM01000025.1:0-1686 GCF_003061035.1 Acidovorax sp. HMWF018 | reverse complement strand
AGTGCACGGATCTTCCCGGACTGGATGTGCGGGACATTGGCGGCGATGCCGTCGAAGCTGACCTCGACGTCCCCCGAGAGCATTCCTTTGACGACCTCCGAGGCGCCGCGGTACGGCACCTGGACCAGCTTGATCCCGCTCTGCCGCGTGAACATCTCGCCTGCGAGCTGTGTGGACGTGGTGCTGGAGCCGTAGTTGATGCTGCCGGGCTGGGCCCGGGCGGCAGCCACCAGGTCGGCCACCGCCCTGAAGGGTGTCCGGTCGGTTGCGGTGAGCACCAGGGACTGGCGGGCGACGATCGAGATGGACGCGAAGTCCTTGATCGGATCGTAGGGCAGCCGCGAATACAGCGCCGGGTTCAGCGTGTAGGTCGAATCCAGGGGCATGAACAAGGTGTAGCCGTCGGGCGCGGCCCGGGCGGCCTCCTGCGCCGCGATCAGCGTGTTGGCCCCGCCCTTGTTGTCGACGACGACGGGCTGGCGCCACTTTTCGGACAGGCGTTGCGCGATCGCTCGGCCCAGCACGTCGGCGGGCCCACCGGCCGGGAAGGGCACGATCAGACGCACCGGCCTGGCGGGGAAGCTGGCCGCGGCCTGCGCCTGCGCAGCGGCGGGGAGGACCGGTAGCAGCAGCATCGGGACGAGCAGCGTGGCGCGCTGCGCCGCGCGGCGCAGCAGATGGAACATGGGCATGGGTGTCTCCTCTTTCTTTTGATCGCAGGGGGTCGGCGGCGCCGGGGCGGGCCGCTCAGAACCCGTACAACTGCTCGGGGTTGCGCACCAGGATCTGGTGGCGCTGTGCTCCGTCGGGCACCCAGGTCAGCATCTGGTCCAGCAGGTCCGTGGTGTTGGGCATCTCGCCCTTGAACGAGACGTGCGGCCAGTCGCTGGCCCATACCAGGCGGTCCGGCCGGGCGGCCAGCAGCGCCTGGACGTAGGGCACCATGTCCTCGTAGGGCGGAGGCAGCGCCGACATCCGGTAGCCGCAGGACAGCTTGACCCAGCACCGCCCCGTGTTCACCAGCCTCAGCAGCGCCTGGAAGCCAGGCTGCCCCACGCCGTCTCCCGGCCTGAGCGAGCCCATGTGGTCGATCACGACGTCGGTGGGCAGTTCGCGCAGGGTGGGCTCCATCTCGGCCAGCGGAGCTCGGCCCTGGTCATCCATGACGTGGAGCTGCACATGCCAACCCAGGCGGGCGATGCGCGCCGCCAGCGCGGGCATCTCGGCCAGCGGGACGGCACCTGCATGGCCGATGTTGTAGCGCACTCCCCGCACGCCGGCTTCGTGCAGGCGGTCCAGTTCGGCATCCTGCACCTCGGCCCGCAGCGCGACGATGACGCGCGCCGGCCGGCCCAGCTCGGCCACCGCCTCCAGGTGCCGCCGGTTGTCGGTGCCATAGCCGCTGGGCTGCACGAGCACCAGGCGCTCGACGCCCAGGGTGTCGTGCAGCGCGCGCAGCCGCGCCGGCAAGGCGTCGGGCACATCGAAGGCGCGCGTCGCGGCCACGGGATAGCGGTCGGCGGGGCCATAGACATGCACATGGCAATCCGCGGTCCCCGGCGGGCAGATCAGCCTGGGCTTGCGGGGAGCGGGATCGGGAGGCTGGCACAGCGGAATCTCCGCGGAAGCTCGCGCGCTCGTTGCAGGCGACGGGCCGCTCATTCGAAGATCCGATCCTCGTGCAGC
>NZ_QAIM01000257.1:0-2378 GCF_003061035.1 Acidovorax sp. HMWF018 | reverse complement strand
AGACCACGGTGGAATTCCTGCGCACCCACTTTCCCACCCAGACGAAGCTGGGGCCTGTCGAGAAGATCCGGGACCTCGTCAACCTCCACCTGCCGGGCGTCACCCTGCGATCGCTGTCCGTGGCTCCACGCGAAATCCCCTATCACGCGGGGTACTCCTATTTTGAGGTTGACACCACACACGACCTGTGGCGCCAGCTCAACAGCTCAGGGGGCCTAGCCATGCATGTCTCGGGCGAGTTCCCGGAGCTGGAGTTGGAATTCTGGGCGATCCGCAGATAAGAACAACCCATGTCGATCCCAATCACGGACAACGTTTTCGCGTTCAGCGCCAGTGACCATACCGAGCATGGCGCACTCGGAACGCCTGAAATATCCATACCTGGAGCAGGCGCCCAGAACATGTCACGCACCAACCTGCCCGATGTGGTCAGCGGTGGCAATCCACTGGTGGCATCCGCGAACGTACTGCTAAATCTTGTGCCGCAGATCCGGGCGATGGCCTCCAACGCGGACCCTGAAGGCTTCCAGCGCCTGCTACTTGCGAACATCCGCGAATTCGAGCGCAGCGCGGGCGTCGCGGGCGTTCCGATCGAGACTGTTATCGGGGCAAGGTACTGCCTGTGCACCGTGGTGGACGAGGCTGCGGCGCAAACGCCTTGGGGCGGATCTGGCGTTTGGCCCAAGTTCAGCCTTCTGGTTGCGTTGCACAACGAAACCTGGGGGGGCGAGAAGTTCTTCCAGCTGCTGGCCAAGCTGGTTCAGACACCCCACCAACACATCGACCTGATCGAGCTGATGTACTTCTGTCTCATGCTCGGTTTTGAAGGACGATATCGCGTGATCGAGAACGGGCGAAGCCAGCTGGAAACGCTCAAGGCGCGGCTGTTGGCTCTGATCGAGAGTACACGTGGCGATCGCAGCGGCGCACTATCACTTCACTGGAAAGGCGAGGAACGCAAGGCGGCGCCTCCGTGGACAATGGTGCCGCTGTGGGTAGCTACAGCACTCGCGCTGCTGCTCGCGTTCGCCCTCTTCCTCTGGTTCAGCTACCGACTCGCAGCGCAGTCTGACGCGCTGTTCACCTCCATCAACGCTATCCGATTCCCCAGAGCCATCGCGGCCATGGCGAGCGTGGACAAGCCCAGGCTGCGCCAATTCCTCGAACCTGAAATCCGCGAAGGTCTGGTCGAGGTCATTGACCAGGCGGACCGCAGCACCATCATCCTGCGCGGCGACGGCTTGTTCGAACTGGGCTCCAACGTGGTCAAACCTCGCTATGTGCAGGTGGTTCAGCGCATTGCCACCGCCTTGAACGAAGTGCCCGGCAAGGTGGTCGTGAACGGCTACACCGACAACTCGCCCATTCGCACGGCCAGGTACCCATCCAACTGGCACCTCTCCCAAGACCGAGCTCGGTCCGTCTCTGACATGCTGCTAAGCACGGTTCGGGACAGTCAGCGCGTGCAGGCTGAAGGCCGCGGAGAAGCGGATCCTGTGGCGCCCAACACCACAAGCGAAGGCAAGGCGAGAAACCGACGCGTAGAAATCGTTCTGCTGGTCGCACCGCAGGTACGTGACAAGGAATTGCAGCTCAGCGGTAATGCCCCGCGGACTGAAAGCATCAAGAAATGAGCATGCTGAGACATATGGCAGCGTTGCTGTTCAATCGTTTTACTCTGGCCTTCATCGGTCTGGTATTGCTGAGTCTGGTGATCTGGTTCATCGGCCCTTTGGTTTACATCAAGCCGTATCAGCCACTGGAAAGCGAAAACGTGCGCTGGGCTCTCATCGCCGCGCTATTCACCATCTGGGTGATCAAGCTACTCTTTCACTGGTGGCGTGCCAAACGCATGAACGACAAGCTCATGGGGCAGATCGCACGGATCACTGCTGGCCGTGATACCCCCCAAGAACTTGCACCTGGTCAAGAGGAGGTGACTGAACTGGAGGGACGCTTCAAGGAGGCCGTAGAGGTTCTTTCCAAGACTCGCTTTGGCACTACCGAAAGCGGCCTGTTAGGCCGCTTCACCAAGCGCTACGTGTACCAGCTGCCCTGGTACCTGATCATCGGCTCTCCAGGATCGGGCAAGACCACGGCACTGGCCAACTCGGGGCTCGACTTTCCACTGGCCGAACAGTTCGGTAAGGGCTCAATCCGAGGCGTGGGCGGCACACGCAACTGCGACTGGTGGTTCACAGACCAGGCCGTGCTGCTGGATACCGCCGGCCGGTACACGACGCACGACAGCGATGTCGTGCAAGACAAAGCCGCCTGGTCGGGCTTTCTACAGCTTCTGAAGCGCTTTCGCGGTCGGCAGCCCATCAATGGCGTCATCGTGACGCTCAGCGTACAAGAGCTCTTGAGCAGTACCGAAG
>NZ_QAIM01000256.1:0-1839 GCF_003061035.1 Acidovorax sp. HMWF018 | reverse complement strand
CCGCCGCCGTGCCCAGGTTGAACTGGCTGTGCAGCATCACCGCCAGCGTGGACCAGAACGCGCTGAAGCCCACGGCCAGCAGCCCCTGCGCCCAGGCCGCACGGCGCAGCGCCGCGTGCTGGCGCCACAGTGCCACCATCGAGCCGATCAGCGCGCCGTAGCCTAGCTGCGTGGTGGGCGCAAAGCGCGGCAGCCCGCGCCACACGGCCACCGTCAGCAGCGCAATGGCCACCGCCGCCGCCACATACACCGTGCGCCAGCCCCACTGTTGCGCCACAAAGCCGCTGACCACGCGCGACAACAAAATGCCCAGCAGCAGCCCCGTCATCACCGTGCCCACCATGCGCCCGCGCTGTGCGGCCGGGGCCAGCGTGGCGGCAGCGGGCACCACGTCTTGCGCCACCGTAGCCGCCAGGCCCACGGCCAGGCTGGCCGCCAGCAGCGCGCCCATGCCGGGCGCCAGGCCGCTCAGCAGCAGCGCCAGCATCAGCGCGATGGACTTGATGACGATGATGCGGCGCCGGTCAAACCGGTCGCCCAGCGGCGCCAGCAGCAAGATGCCCAGCGCATACCCCAACTGCGTGAGCGTGGGCACCAGCCCCACCACGCGGCTGTCGGCCTGCATGTCGGGCCCCAGCACGCCCAGCATGGGCTGGCTGTAGTACAGCGACGCCACGCTCAGCCCCGCCGTGGTCGCCAGCAGCAACAGCAGCGGCGCGCTCACCGCGCCTGCCGCACTCTCTTCAGCCAGCGCCACCGGGGCCCGCCCCGCCACACCCCTTGCATGCACATTTTGAATGGAAGACATCACAACACCATCGGTTTAAAAGGAATGGTGCGATTGTTCTATCCCGTCGCCACGCTGGGTAGTAGGCTGAATTGCAGATTCGTTATACGCTTTGCGTATGACCAACACCCTGCCAGCCCTCCAACCCGGCGCAGACCGCATCGAGCTGATGCAAACCTTTGTCCGCATCGTCGAGGCCGGCAGCCTGTCGGCCGCCGCCCAGCAACTGGGCACCAGCCAGCCCACCGTGAGCCGCCGCCTGCAGGCGCTGGAGCGCAGCCTGGGCATCAAGTTGCTGCAGCGATCCACCCATGTGATGAAGTTGACTGAAGACGGCGACCGCTGCTTTGCCCACGCCAAGGCCCTGCTGGAAGACTGGCGCGCCATGGAGGACGACCTGCGCGGCACGGCCGACACCCCGCGCGGCACCCTGCGCGTGCTGGCGCCGCACGCCTTTGGGCAAGACCAGTTCATCGCCCCGCTGATGGCTTACTTGCGCCGCTACCCCGAGGTGGACGTGGAATGGATGCTGCACGACCGCCGCCCCAACTTCATCGCCGAAGGCATCGACTGCGCCATCCAGGTCGGCGCGGTGGACGACCCCAGCGTGGTGGCAGTGCGCCTGGCCGAGGTGCCCCGCATCGTGCTAGCCGCCCCCGCCCTCATGGCAGGGCGCCCTACGCCCCAGCACGCCCAGGACCTGCAACCCCTGCCCTGGCTGGCCCTGAGCACCTTCTACCGCCGCGAGGTCACGCTGACCCAAGAGCCCGGCGGCGAGGCCCATACCTTCGGCATCACCCCGCGTTTGGCCACCGACAGCCTGTACGCCCTGCGCAGCGCCGCCCTGGCGGGGCTGGGAGCGTGCATTTCTTCGGCATGGATCGTGGACAACGATGTGCGGCAGGGGAACTTGCTGCACCTGGTGCCCAACTGGCATGCAGCGCCGCTGCCGGTGTACTTGGTGTATCCGTATGCGCGGTTTTATCCGGCACGGTTGCGGTTGTTTTTGGAGGCGATGCGGGGGGCGATGCCCGGGTTGGTCGGGATGCGGG
>NZ_QAIM01000255.1:0-3726 GCF_003061035.1 Acidovorax sp. HMWF018 | reverse complement strand
GCCGACACGTTGCGAGATGTGTTGGGCTCGCACCTCGAAGATCTCCAGCGCATGTCGATGATCGTGCAGGACATGCTCTTTCTGTCGCAAGCCGACCGTGGGGCTGAGGCCCGCCGCGAGCATGTCGCCAGTCTGGCCGGCGTTGCGCGCGCGGTGGTGGAATTGCACGAGGCGGCCATTGAAGAGGCCGGGCTGAAGGTTCGTATCGACGGCGATGCCACCGGCTTGGCCGATGTGCGCCTGTTGCAGCGCGCGCTATCCAACCTGATCGGCAACGCAACCCGACACGCGCATCCGCACAGCACCGTTGTCGTGCAAATCGACCGGCTGGACGGCGAGATCGCCCTGCGGGTGGTGAACGAGGGGCAGACGATTTCAGCCGAGCATTTGCCCAATCTGTTCAACCGCTTCTACCGGGCAGATGCGGCGCGGTCGGATGCCGCCCGCAATCATGGACTGGGCTTGGCCATCGTGGCTGCCATCGCCCGCATGCACGGAGGGCGGACGATGGTCGATTCGAGCAACGGCATCACGTCTATCGGGCTCATGGTGCCCACCCCGCGCGCGCAATAGTCAACGGATCGGGCACCACCAACAGACTGGCTCCACTAGCCAATTACTTCTTCCAGCAGGAGAAGCGCCAGAAAGCCGACAAAGAACATCGCCGTCACCCAGGGGCGATCTGGCGTTTCGTGTGCTTCGATCAGCAGTTCTTCGGTCACGAGGTAGAGCAACGCAATCAGACCAAACGCGAAGAAGCCAGTCAGAAGAGGGTTGGGCAACAGCGCCACCGGCGCTCCAAGCAAGGCCCCGATCGGCAGCAAGAGCACGAGCGCGGCCGTGATCCAGACGACCCTGGCACGGGAGCGAACGCTCTCGCCGAGTTCCGTGGCCACTGTCAATCCCAGGAACAGAACCTCGATGGTCAGGGCGATGGTCAGAAGCAAGCCGACCTTTGGGCCAGCCGCAAACCCGATACCAAGCACCAAGCCATCAATCAGGATGTCGATGCCGATCACGGTCAGGAGACCGGCCGGCCCCTTCGCCAACGCTTCCAGATGCTTCACCAGCAGCATGGTGGCGACGCCGATTCCGCCGCCGATCATCGTCGCCCAAGGCGAGGCCCGGTGCATGATGTCGGGCAAGATTTCGCCGGCCGCCGCCGCGAACACGACGCCAGCGGCGAAATGCTGAATCGCGCTGACCAGTGTTGGCCCCGGCCGCACGTTCACCGCGACCGCAGCTCCGATGATGGCGGCCGCTGCCGGGATCAAGGTGTAGATCCAGGCCGAGATCACCATGACTTAAGTTACCGCGTTGCCGCACTGAGCACAGAATTTCGCGCCGATCGGAATGACGCTACTGCACTTCGTGCACGACGCTGGCACCAGCGATGTCCCGCACTGGCCGCAAAAGCGAGCGCCGTTCGGATTGATCGCTTTGCATTGCGGGCAAGTGATGCCGCTGGCCGAAGGCGCCGGATTGCGCCCCCAGTCGTGACTGCTGGGGCCACCGTGGCCATGGCTACTGCCATGCCCGTGGGAGCCGCCATGCCCCCCGCCGTGGCCGCCGCCATGCCCACCAAAAATTCGATCCAGGATTCCCATTTTCAACACTCCATATTCGGTTTTACTGACCCGCCTGCTGCCTGAGCAGCCTCAGCCCGTTGAAGACCACCAGCAAGCTCGCCCCCATGTCGGCGAACACGGCCATCCACATGGAGGCATCGTCGAAGATCGCCAGCAGCAGGAACACTAGCTTGATGCCCAGCGCGAGCGCGATGTTCTGCCATAGCACGGCGTGGGTGCGCCTGGACAGCCGGATCGTTTCGGGCAGGCGGCGTAGGTCGTCGTTCATGACCACCACGTCGGCGGCCTCCATCGCGGTGTGGGTGCCCGCGCCGCCCATAGCGAAGCCGATGTCAGCCTTCGCCAGCGCGGGGGCGTCGTTGATGCCGTCGCCGGTCATCGCCGTGACGCCCATGCGCTGCTGAAGCTCGCCGATGGCCTGCAACTTGTCCTCGGGCAGCAGGTTGCCACGCACCTCGGCGATGCCCGCCTGGGTGCCGACGGTTTGCGCCGTCGCCAGGTTATCGCCCGTCAACATCACCGGCGTCACGCCCAATGCCTTCAGGTCGGCCACGGCCTGCGCGGATGAGGATTTGATGGTGTCGGCTACTGCACAGATGGCCATGACCCGTTCGCTGCTGGCCAACAACGTGACGGTGCGGCCAGCTTGCTCATGCACTGCAAGGCGGGCTTCGAGGTCAGCCGAACACTGCCCGCGCTCTTCAATCCAGCGGTGGTTAGCCAGCACATAGGTATGGCCGTCGATCACCCCCTGCACGCCGCGCCCGGCAACAGCCTGAAACTCATCCACTTCTTGCGTGGCGGACGACACGCCATCTGCGATGGCCTTGGACACTGGATGATCCGACCGCGCTGCGAGGCTCTTGGCCAGCCCCTCCAGGGCTTGTTGGCCGAGTCCTGTGTCCACGGGCTCGAAGGCCACCAGCTTGGGCTTGCCTTCGGTGATGGTGCCGGTCTTGTCCAGCGCCACGGCCTTGATCTTGCGCGCCTCTTCCAGGTACACACCACCTTTGATCAGGATGCCTCGCCGCGCCCCAGCGGCCAAACCGCTGACGACGGTGACGGGCGTGGAAATCACCAAGGCGCAAGGGCAGGCGATGACCAGCAGCACCAGGGCCTTGTAGGCGGCCTGCATCCAGGTCAGCCCCATGAGCCAGGGCGCCAACAACGCAACGGCAACGGCCAGGACGAACACCGCAGGCGTGTAGACGGCGGCAAAGCGATCCACGAAACGCTGCGTGGGCGCACGGGAAGACTGGGCCTGCTCAACGGCGTGGATGATGCGCGCCAGCGTGCTGTCGGACGCGGGGGCCGTGACACGGATTTCCAACGCCGCAGCCTGATTGATGGTGCCGGCGAAGACTTCATCGCCGGGGCTCTTGTCCACCGGCAAGCTTTCGCCGGTCACGGGGGACTGGTCAATAGCGCTCTGACCTAGGCTCACGATGCCATCCAGCGGAACGCGCTCGCCAGGGCGAATACGCACGGTCATGCCCACAGTGACTTCCTTGACTCCCATGCGCACCCAATTGCCATCGTCTTGACGCACTTCAGCTTGCTCCGGCGCGAGCGCCAGCAGGCTCTTGATGGCGCCGCGCGCCCGATCCACGGCGCGGGCCTCGATGGCTTCCGCAATCGCATATAGGGCCATCACCATCGCCGCTTCGGGCCACTGGCCGATCAGGAAAGCGCCGGTCACGGCCACGGTCATCAGGGCATTGATGTTCAAGCGGCCCTGCCGCAGTGCAGCCAGCCCCTTGCCGTAAACCGAGAAACCCGACAGCGCGATGGCCGCCGCGGCCAGCGCCATTCCCAGCGCCTTGACAGGTACGCTGTCTGGAAAGGCGAATGCCAAGCCCTCGGCCGCCACAGCCAACCCCAGGGCGCCCAGCGACTTGCCCCATGTCGTCCAGAAGCCCGTTGGCGAGGCAACCGCAGCAGCCGACGAGCCTGTGTCGCCAAGAGGTTCCGGCTTGAAGCCTGCCTTGCGGATTGCGTCTAGCGCCTGCTGCAAGACAGGATCATCGGCGGCAATGGCCAACTCGCGTTCGCCCAGATTGAATTGCAGGCTACGAATTCCCGCCATGCCGTCCAACGCCCGGCGGATTTCCGACTCCTCCGAGGCACAGTCCATATT
>NZ_QAIM01000254.1:0-5611 GCF_003061035.1 Acidovorax sp. HMWF018 | reverse complement strand
TTTTTTGTTTGACGATGACCCCAGCCCGACATTTCGCTGGACTGCGCTGAAGCCCGATACAGCAGGTTTATCAATAACTTACGCGCGTCCATCATATGCCGGTGCTTTCCGAAACCTGACCCGGCTTCCGCTCTCGCGGCCCCTATGTGGCTCTTGGAAACCGGGTCTTTCCGAGGAGTCATCGTGGCCAAGATCAAGCTCACCAAGACCGCCGTGGAGACGGCGCAACCCCAGGCGCAGGACATCGAACTGCGGGACACCGTGGTGCCCGGCTTCCTGTGCAAGATTACCCCGGCGGGCCGCCGGGTATTCATGCTCCAGTACCGCACGAACGCGGGCGAGCGTCGCAAACCTGCCTTGGGCCTGTTCGGGGAACTGACCGTCGAGCAGGCCCGCGTCATGGCGCAGGACTGGCTGGCTGAAGTTCGCCGGGGCGGCGATCCCGGCGGCGCCAAGGCCGAGGCGCGCAAGGCGCCCACGGTGGAGGCGCTGTGCCAGAAGTTCATGGAGGACTACTCCAAGAAGCGCAACAAGCCCAGCACGCGGCGCGGCTACCAGGCCGTTATTGATCGCTGCATTGTTCCGCTGCTCGGGCGCAAGAAGGTGCAGGACGTGAAGCGGCCTGACGTTGCCGGGCTGATGGAGAAGTTGGCCTACAAACCCGCCGAGGCGAACAACACATTCGGCGTGCTGCGCAAGATGTTCAACCTGGCCGAGGTGTGGGGCTACCGCCCCGACGGCACGAA
Source organism: Acidovorax sp. HMWF018 (assembly GCF_003061035.1). Lineage (NCBI taxonomy): Bacteria > Pseudomonadati > Pseudomonadota > Betaproteobacteria > Burkholderiales > Comamonadaceae > Acidovorax > Acidovorax sp. HMWF018. The sequence continues at coordinate 4,865 of NZ_QAIM01000254.1, read as the reverse complement.
CCCGTGCCGCCACGTTCCGATGTTCCCGCCCGGCAAGGAAACCCGGCTCATCGTGGACGACGAACTGGCGCTGATCTTCCGCCATCTGGAGAAATTGGAGGCGGAAGGACTGGAGAACTACGTCATTCCGCTGGCGATTCGCCTGCAATTCGAGTTCGCGGGCCGCCGCTCCGAAATCTGCACCCTCGAATGGAAGTGGGTTGATTTGGAGAACCGGCGCGTGGTGTGGCCGGACAGCAAGACCGGTGGCCTCTCCAAGCCCATGAGCGCGGAAGCCTATCGGCTGCTTGCGACGGCACCACGCCGGGAAGGCTGCCCTTACGTCCTGCCGTCGCCCAACGACCCGGACAAGCATTTGACCTTTGGCGAGCACTACGGTGGCTGGTGCCGGGTGCTCAAGGCCACGGGCGTGGCTCATGTCGGCACACACGGTATCCGCCACCGATCGACGACCGACATTGCCAATTCGGGCGTGCCGACCAAGGTGGGCATGAAGCTGACAGGCCACAAGACCGTGGCGATGTTCATGCACTATGTCCACACCGAGGACAAGCCAGTGCGCGATGCGGCCGAGCTGGTGGCCAGCCGGCGGCAGGCCATCACGGGTGCGCGCCAGCCTGCGGAGGCGACAGCATGAACAGCACAAAATCGCCCGCAGTGGCGGCCAAGGCTGCCGCCTTGCCTGCCGGCTACGCCGGCATCCACGGCGGCATCGTAGAACTGCTTGACGCTGCACGCCGTGCAACAGCGCGCAGCGTCAATGCGCTGATGACGGCCAGCTATTGGGAAATCGGCCGCCGCATCGTGGAGGCCGAGCAGCAGGGCAAGCGCCGCGCAGGGTACGGCGAGCAGTTGATCGAACGGCTGTCTGCCGACTTGACTGCGCAGTTCGGGCGTGGGTTCAGCCGCCCGAACTTGCAGCAGATGCGGTCGTTCTTCCTGACCCGGCCAATTCGCCAGACAGTGTCTAGCGAATCTTCTCTAGCGCCGTCGCAAGGGCATTTCCTGCTGGCGCAGGGCCGCCCTGGGCGGCTGGACGAACTGGCCCATGTCTTCCCCTTGCCGTGGTCGGCCTATGTGCGGCTGCTGATGGTCAAGGACGACCACGCGCGCCAGTTCTACGAAGCCGAAGCCCTGCGCGGCGGCTGGAGCGTGCGCCAGCTCGACCGGCAGATCGGCAGCCAGTTCTACGAGCGCACGGCGCTGTCGAAGAACAAGGCGGCGATGCTGGTCAAGAGCGCCGTGCCGAAGCCGGATGATGCCGTGACGGTCGATGATGCGATCAAAGACCCGCTCGTGCTGGAGTTCCTTGATCTCAAGGACGAGTATTCGGAATCCGATCTCGAACAAGCCTTGATTCGACGGCTGGAAGATTTCCTGCTGGAGTTGGGCGACGGCTTCACCTTCGTCGGGCGGCAGCGCCGCTTGCGCATCGACCAGACGTGGTATCGCGTCGATCTGCTGTTTTTCCATCGGCGCTTGCGCTGCCTGGTCATCATCGACTTGAAGCTCGGTGCTTTGACCCATGCTGATGTGGGCCAGATGCACTTGTATTGCAACTATGCGAAGGAACACTGGACGTTCCCCGAGGAAAATCCGCCCGTGGGCCTGATTCTCTGCGCCGACAAGGGGCACGCCTTGGCGCGGTACGCGCTGGAAGGCTTGCCCGACAAGGTGATGGCGGCGAACTACAAGATGGTGCTGCCGGATGCCGAGGTGCTGCAAAAGGAACTGGAGAACACGCGGCGGCTGATCGAATCTCGCGTGACGGTGCCTCCCAAGAAGCGCAAGCAATAACCGGGCGTCCCGGCGTGCCGCCGTCGGGCTCGCGGGCTGCGCCCCGCGCTTCGTGCCGAATCGCGGCCATCCGGCTTTGATCCCTGACGCCTCCGGCCCTCTCGGGCCTGCGCGCTCCGCTTGCCGAAAGCCGGGTGCGTGGGTGGTTTGAGGGAGCGGTCTTGCTGTGTCCCTTCACCGTATCACGGCGTTCTCGCCGTCAATGACTGCGCGTGCAGGCACGCTTGCGGCCTGGCGGCCGTCTTCGATCTTTGACTGCTTGCGCTGCGCCGTGAGGGCGACGGTTCCGGGCAATTCCGCCCGTGCAACCGGAGACCGTCATGAACGACAAATCACACGTTTCACTCGAACAGCATGTTTGCCTCGTTTGCGGCACGGCGTTCGATACCGGCGCCATCCTGCTGGACAAGCGCCTGCGCGCGAGCATGGAGCGCCATACGGCGACCGGCTGGGGCCTGTGCCCCAAGCATCAGAAGCTGGCCGACGATGGCTTTGTGGCGCTGGTCGAATGCGATCCGCAGCGCAGCGGTTCGCAGGCCGGCGGGCGCATGAAGCCCGAGCAGGCGTATCGGACGGGCCGACTGGCCCATCTGCGGCGCACGGTGTTCGCGCGGATGTTCAACGTACCGATCGCGGACGAGCAGGCTTGCGTGTTCGTTGAGCCTGGCGTGATCGAGCAGTTGCAGTCGATGACGGCGCCGGCGGCGAGCTGATCGCGCCGCGCTGCCTTCGGTGCGTCGTTCCTTCGGGAGCGGCGCACCTTTCTTCTTGCTGCGCCCGGTGCCGATACCTTCGCGCCTGCGGCGCTGCGCGCTGCGCTTGCACTCCAGGGGAAAGCCCTGCGGGCTATCCCCGCCGCGCAGGCTTGGCGCCCCTCGAAGACCGCCGACCCGGCTGCGCCGGATCGGCCAGACCGCATTCGCAGCAGATCCACGATGCCTTGCGTGTGCTCGTCCTGATTCTGTTGTTTCTTCGGCTTTGAAGGCTGGGCGTCCCCGGCCACCTGGGAGATGGCCGGGCGCGCTGTCGTGCTTCGCATCGAACCCCCTGCGGGGTTTCGCCCCTGTCGGGCTTCCATCGTTCCCTCGCTCCGCTCGGCTGACGCCTCCGGCCCGGCTTCCAGCTTCGGGCCTGCGCGCTTCGCTTGCGTGCGGTCGGCACACAGGGATGGCCGTTGCCATGTCCAGCCGTCTTCCCTGACTTCATCACCTTGTCCGCGACTGTAGCCCGCGGCCTGGTGCCGTCAAGGCGCGCAGGGCCGTGTCCTCGGCTGCGCCTGCGGGCCGCACCAACCCTGCGCTGGTTTCCTTGACGGCCCCCGTCCACGGGCTCCCTTCCGTCGCGGGCGATGAACTCAGGAAAGACGGTGGCAACAGGGCCAACCGGGTTCCTCGTGCCGACCGCACCGAACAGCCGAAAGGCTGGGCTCCGAATCTAGGAATCCGGTGTGCGGTTTTCTTCAACGGCCTTTTTGTTCAGGAGAAAGACATGCAACTCGCATCCCGTTTCGCTTCCCGTTCCCCTTCGCTGCGCAGCGACTGCCCGCTGTCCGATGACCAGATTCGCAGGGTAGCCCCGTCCATCTTCGCGGATGCCCCGCACCAAAGCCGCTCCGAGCGGTACGCCTATATCCCCACGGCGGCAGTTCTGACCGAGCTTCGCAAGGAGGGGTTTCAACCCTTCATGGTGACGCAGACCCGCGTGCGCGATGAAGGCAAGCGCGAGCACACCAAGCACATGCTGCGCCTGCGCCATGCCAGCCAGATCAACGGCGCGGAGGCTAACGAAATCGTGCTGCTGAACTCCCATGATGGCACCAGCAGCTATCAGATGCTGGCCGGAATGTTCCGGTTCGTGTGCAGCAATGGCCTTGTGTGCGGCGACACCGTGGCGGACGTGCGCGTACCCCATAAGGGCGACGTGGCCGGTTCCGTCATCGAAGGCGCTTTCGAGGTGTTGAGCGGCTTCGAGCGGGTGAAGGAATCCCGCGATGCCATGCGCGCTATCACGCTGGATGAAGGCGAAGCCGAAGTGTTCGCCCGTTCCGCGCTGGCCCTCAAGTACGACCCCACGGACAACAAGCCCGCGCCCATCACGGAGTCGCAAATCCTGATGCCGCGCCGGTTTGATGACCGACGCCCCGACCTGTGGAGCGTGTTCAACCGCACGCAGGAGAACTTGACCAAGGGCGGATTGCATGGCCGCAGCGCCAACGGACGCCGCCAGCAGACCCGACCCGTGCAGGGCATTGATTCCGATGTGCGCCTGAATCGCGCCCTCTGGATGTTGGCCGATGGCCTGCGCCAGTTGAAAGCCTGAACCGTTCCCCCGCCGGAGGGGCGGCTTCCCCTCCATTCCCTTGTTTCACTCGATTGGAGAGTCACCATGAACGCCATCACCCAAACCGAAGCCCGCGCCGTCAATACCGCCGCAGCTATTCCGCTGGAAGCTGCCGACCCGACCAAGAACCTGATTCTGGTTCCGCTGTCGCGGCTGGTGCTGCGCCCCGCTGGCCGCAACGTGCGCAAGACCCCGCGCATGTCCATTCCCGAACTGGCCGCATCCATCCAGCGTGTGGGTCTGCTGCAAAACCTGATCGTGATCGCATCCGCCGATGGCGAGCATTACGAAGTTGTGGCCGGTGGCCGTCGCCTCGCCGCGTTGAAGCTGCTGGCGAAGAAACACCGCATCGCCAAGGATTGGGAGGTGCCTTGCCTGCTGGTGGCCGATGGCACGGCCCGCACGGCCAGCCTCACCGAGAACGTGCAGCGCGAAGCCATGCACCCGGCAGACCAGTTTGAAGCCTTCGCGGCGCTGGTGGCCGAAGGCCGACCCATCGAGGACATTGCGGCGGATTTCTCCGTTACGCCGCTGGTGGTGCAGCGCCGTTTGAAGCTGGCGAATGTCTCGCCGCGCCTGATGGCCGACTACCGGGCCGATGCCGTCACGCTCGATCAGTTGATGGCCCTTGCCATCACCGATGACCACGCCGCGCAGGAAGCCGCGTTCTACGATGCACCGCAGTGGCAGCGCCACCCATCCCACTTGCGCGAACGCCTGACCGAAAG
>NZ_QAIM01000253.1:15206-18576 GCF_003061035.1 Acidovorax sp. HMWF018 | reverse complement strand
ACGCCCACCTGGACAGCCTGGGCATGCAGCGCCACATCACGGCGCGCTGCGCACATTTCAGCCTCATCCCCAGCATCGTGGCATCGAGCTTGCTTGTGCTGACCACCGGCCGCCAGTACTGCGAGCGGTATGTGGAGCAACTTCCGCTGGCTATATTGCCGTGCCCGGTGCCGTTTCCTCGGCTCATGTACTACCAGCTGTGGCACGCCCGCACGCACCACTCGGCGGCGGCCGCCTGGCTGCGTGACTGTGTGAAAACCGTGGCTGCTTCGCTACGAAAAGAATAGCTGCTTGAGCATGCTGAACAAGCGCCATGAGGTATTTTCATTCTTATAACAAGTTGTAAAACTGAGAGACAATCCCCGCATGAGTTCTCCCCCCAATCCTTCAGCGCCTGGTGCGGCGCCGCCACGGCTGCAGCTGGTGGGCATCACCAAGCGCTACCCGGCCGTGGTGGCCAACAGCGGCGTGTCGCTCACGGTGCTGCCGGGTGAAATCCACGCCGTGCTGGGCGAAAACGGCGCGGGCAAGTCCACGCTGATGAAAATCATCTACGGCTCGGTCAAGCCCGATGAAGGCAGCGTGTTCTTCAACGGCCAGGCCGTGCAGGTGCGCAACCCGCAAGAAGCGCGGGCCCTGGGCATTGCCATGGTGTTCCAGCATTTCAGCCTGTTCGACACCCTCACGGTGGCCGAGAACGTCTGGCTGGGCCTGGACAAGAGCCTGACGCTGGCTGAAGTGACCGGCCGCATTACCGCCAAGGCCGCCGAATACGGCCTGGACATCGACCCTCTGCGCCCCGTGCACACGTTGAGCGTGGGCGAGATGCAGCGGGTAGAAATCATTCGCGCGCTGCTCACCAATCCCAAGGTGCTGATCCTGGACGAGCCCACTTCGGTGCTCACGCCCCAGGCGGTCGAAAAGCTTTTTGTGGTGCTGCGCAAGCTGGCCAGCGAGGGTTGCAGCATCCTCTACATCAGCCACAAGCTGCACGAAATCCGCGCGCTGTGCACTGCCTGCACCGTGCTGCGTGGCGGCAAGGTGACGGGCGTGTGCAACCCGACCGAGGAATCCAATGCGTCCCTGTCGCGGCTGATGATCGGCGCCGAACCGCCGGCGCTGGAACACCGTGCCGTGCAGACCGGCGCCACGGTGCTGCGCGTGCAGGGCTTGTCGCTGCCGCGCGCCGACCAGTTTGGTGTGGACCTGATCGACCTGCAGTTCGAGGTCAAGGCGGGCGAGGTGGTGGGCATTGCCGGAGTGTCGGGCAACGGGCAAAAAGAATTGCTCTATGCGCTGTCGGGCGAAGACCAGCGGGCTGATGCGGCCAGCATCCAGGTGTCCGGCCAGAACGCGGGCCGCATGGGTCCCGGCCAGCGCCGTGCGCTGGGCCTGCATTTTGTGCCCGAAGAGCGCCTGGGCCGGGGCGCCGTGCCCACCATGGGGCTGGCGCACAACCTGCTGCTCACCCGCACCAATTCGGTCGGCGGCAGTGGCTGGATCAAGGTGGGTGCGCTGCAAAAACATGCCGAGGACATCATCCGGCGCTTCAATGTGAAGGCGGGCGGCCCCAACGCAGCGGCCAAGTCGCTGTCGGGTGGCAACCTGCAGAAGTTCATCGTGGGGCGCGAGATTGACGCCAACCCCAAGCTGCTCATCGTTTCGCAGCCCACCTGGGGCGTGGATGTGGGCGCCGCCGCACAGATCCGGGGCTCCATCCTGGCCCTGCGTGACGCAGGCTGCGCCGTGCTGGTGGTCAGTGAGGAGCTGGACGAATTGTTTGAAATCTGCGACCGGCTGCATGTGGTGGCCAAGGGGCACCTGTCGCCCTCGGTGCAGCGCGCCGAGGCCACGGTGGAACGCATCGGTGAATGGATGAGCGGGCTGTGGCATGCCGATGTGCAAGCGCACCTCGCACAACAGGCCAAGGCAGCGGAGGTGCAGCATGCTTAAGCTGGAACCACGCCCCCAGGCTTCCAAGCTCTGGACCTATGGCTCGCCGCTGCTGGCGCTGGCCGTCACGGTGCTGATTGGTGTGGCCTTGTTCATTGCGCTGGGCAAAGACCCGGTGCGCGGGCTGCAGGTGTTCTTCTGGGAGCCCATCAAGACGCAGTACGCCATTGGCGAACTCATGGTCAAGGCCACGCCACTGTTGCTGATTGCGCTGGGGCTGGCCGTGTGTTTCCGCTCCAACGTGTGGAACATCGGCGCCGAAGGCCAGTTTGTCATTGGCGCCGTGGTGGCGGGCGGCGTGGCGCTGCTGGCCGACAAGACCACGGGCCCCTGGATTGTGCCCGCCATCCTGCTCGCCGGGGTGCTGGGCGGCATGGCCTGGGCGGGGCTCACGGCGCTGCTGCGCGACAAGTTCAACGCCAACGAAATCCTGGTGAGTCTGATGCTGGTCTATGTGGCCACGCTGGTGCTGGGCTATCTGGTCTACGGTCCGTGGAAGGACCCGATGGGCTACAACTTTCCGCAGACCAAGACGTTCGAGAAGGTCACGCAGATCCCGCGCCTGATGCAGGGCTCGCGCGTGTCCATCGGGTTGCTGCTGGCGCTCGCAGGCGCTGGGGCCTTGTGGGTGTTCCTGTTCCGTACGCGGGCGGGCTTTGCCCAGCAGGTGGGCGGGCTGGCACCAGCGGCGGCGCGTTATGCGGGCTTTTCGTCGCGCCGCGCGCTGTGGACGGCGCTGCTGATTTCGGGCGGCGCAGCTGGCCTGGCTGGTGCGCTGGAGGTGGCAGGGCCCATCGGCCAGCTCACGCCCTATGTGCCTGCGGGCTACGGCTTCGCGGCCATCATCGTGGCCTTTGTGGGGCGGTTGCACCCGGTGGGCATGATCCTCTCGGCCATCCTCATGAGCATGTTCTATATCGGTGGTGAACTCGCGCAGTCGCGCCTGGGCCTGCCCAAGTCGCTCACCGGTGTGTTCCAGGGCCTGCTGCTGTTCACGCTGCTGGCCTGTGACACGTTGATTGCCTACCGCATCCGCTGGGTCGGCAGCAAGAAAGGAGGTGTCTGATGGAGTCTTATGCACTGCTCATCGGCGCCACGCTCAGTGCGGGCACCGTGCTGGCCATTGCGGCCCTGGGCCTGCTCATCAACGAAAAGGCGGGCATCGTCAACCTGGGGGCCGAGGGCATGATGCTCTGCGCCGCCATTGCAGGCTTTGCCACCGTGGTGCACACGGGCAACACCTGGCTGGGCTTTGCGGCAGGCATGGCGGCAGGTGCCGTGCTGGCCGCCATCTTTGGTGTGCTGGTGATCTGGCTCAACACCAACCAGTACGCCACGGGGCTTGCGCTCAGTCTGTTCGGCGTGGGCTTCTCCGCGTTTGCGGGCATCAGCTATGTGCAGGCCAAGCTGCCCGAGC
>NZ_QAIM01000253.1:0-15196 GCF_003061035.1 Acidovorax sp. HMWF018 | reverse complement strand
ATTCCCGTGCTGGGCGATGTGCCGCTCCTTGGGCCAGCGCTGTTCCAGCAGCACCCGCTGGTGTATCTCACCATGCTGCTGGTGGCGGGGTTGATCTGGTTTCTGTACCGCTCGCGCGCCGGGCTGGTGCTGCGGTCGGTGGGCGAGTCGCCCGAATCGGCGCACGCACTGGGCTACCCGGTGCGGCGCATCCGGCTGGCGGCCGTTGTGGTGGGGGGCGCGTTGTGCGGTCTGGCCGGGGCTTACATCTCCACTGTCTACACCCCGCTGTGGGTCGAGGGCATGGTGGCCGGGCGCGGCTGGATTGCGCTGGCCCTCACCACCTTTGCCACCTGGCGCCCGGCACGGGTGTTGCTTGGGGCTTATCTGTTTGGTGGCGTGACCATGCTGCAGTTCCATTTGCAGGCCACCGGCGTGCAGGTGGCCAGTCAGTTGCTGAGCATGCTGCCGTATGTGGCCACCATCGTGGTGCTGGCGCTGATCTCGCGCAATCCGGCGTGGATCCGCATCAACATGCCGGCATCGCTGGGCAAACCGTTTTATCCGGGCTCCTGAAAGGGCTAGCCCACCGGAAAATCCGGTTACCCTGCGGTAGATCGCACCATAATCATTGTTTTCGTCCCCCAACCTTTGCAAGTCCTACTTCTTCGATAAGGAAACCGACATGACTGATCTGCAGAAACGCTCCCTGCTCAAGGTGGCAGCGCTCTCCGCTGTGGCTGCTGCTGCCCTGGTGGGCTGTGGCAAGAAGGAAGAACCGGCACCGCCCCCTGCGCCTGCACCGGCCCCTGCCGCAGAAGCACCGGCACCCAAGCCCGAGCCACTGAAGATCGCGTTTGCCTATGTCGGCCCGGTGGGCGACGGCGGCTGGTCGTTCGCGCACGACAACGGTCGCAAGGCCATCGAGAAGGAATTCGGCGACAAGGTCGTGACGAGCTTTGTGGAAAGCGTGCCCGAGTCTGCTGACGCAGAGCGCGTGCTGCGCGACCTGGCCGGCCAGGGCAACAAGCTGATCTTCGGTACCACCTTCGGCTACATGGAGTCCATGCTCAAGGTCGCGGAAGACAACAAGGGTGTGAAGTTCGAACACGCCACCGGCTACAAGACAGCCGAAAACCTGCGCACCTATGACAGCCGCACCTACGAAGGCGCGTACATGGCCGGCATCATCGCTGGCGCCATGACCAAGTCCAACACGCTGGGCGTGGTGGGCTCGGTGCCGATCCCTGAGGTGATCCGCAACATCAACAGCTTCACGCTGGGTGCGCAGTCGGTCAATCCCAAGATCAAGACCAAGGTGGTGTGGGTGAATGAATGGTTCAGCCCACCGAAGGAAACCGAAGCCGCGACCAGCCTGATCAACGGTGGCGCCGACATCCTGTTCCAGAACACCGACTCTCCCGCCGTGCTCAAGACCGCCCAGGAAAAGGGCAAGCGCGCCTTCGGCTGGGACAGCGACATGACTGCCTACGGCCCCAAGGCCCACCTGGCATCGGCGGTGATCAACTGGGGTCCTTACTACGTCAAGGCCACCAAGGACGTGCTGGACGGCACCTGGGCTTCGGGCCAAAGCTGGTGGGGTGTGAAGGAAGGCGCTATCGACATCGTCTCCATCGCCGAAGACGTGCCTGCTGACACCAAGGCCAAGGTCGAAGCCGTGAAGAAGGGCCTGGCCGACGGCAGCTTCAGCATCTGGAAGGGCCCCATCGTGGGTCAGGACGGCAAGCCCGTGCTGGAAAAGGACGCTGTGGCCGACGACAAGTTCCTGGGCGGCATCAACTTCTACGTCAAGGGCGTGGAAGGCAAGATCCCTGGCGGCGACAAGAAGTAATTCGCACCGCGTTCATCAGCAGTTCTTGCGGGCTGCTGTGACAAAGGGCCGCCCTGGGGTGGCCCTTTTGTTCTGCAGGGGCATTTTGTGACCTGCAGCATTAAGAACCTGTTCAAAGTCTTTTTGGAGTCGCACAAGTACCTTGTCGGGATGGGATGCAAGGCGCGGTGCGCTGCCAATAGCCCGTGCTATTGGCAAGCTTTGCTCCGCCGCAGACCGCCCGGCAAGGCACTTGCCCGAAGGGTTGGAGTGAAATCGGGCTATTGAACGCACCGGCTGCTTGTATGGGCACGAGCCCATGCGGCGCATCCGAAGCTTCCACTCATCCCGATTGCACTCCAATGCGATCTCCAAAAAGACTTTGAACAGGTTCTAAGGAGCAAGGACGATGGTGGAATCTACGTTGTGGCACCCGGTGGCCCTGTCAGCAGCCGTGGCGGCGCAGGCGCCGCTGGCCGTGCAGCTGCTGGAGCAACCCGTGGTGTTGTGGCGCGATGGCCCAGGCGCCGTGCATGCGCTGGCCGACCAGTGCCCGCACCGGGGCGCCCGCCTGTCGCTGGGCCGCGTGACGCCCCAGGGCCAGTTGGAGTGCCCCTACCATGGCTGGCAGTTTGCGGCCGGTGGGCAATGCACGCACGTGCCTGCACTGCCCACCTTTGTGCCCCCGGCCACGCACTGCGCCCGCCATTTCGAGGTGCAGGAGGCCTATGGCCTTGTGTGGGTGCGCATCGCACCAGGCGAGCAGGGACTGCCTGTGTTTGCGGCGGAGGGGGATGCTCGCCTGCGCAAGCTCAACTGCGGTCCCTACGACGTGGCGGCCAGCGCGCCGCGCATCGTCGAGAACTTTCTGGACATGTCGCATTTCGGCTTTGTGCACGAAGGCTGGCTCGGCAGCCGTGAGGCGACGGCCATCGACGATTACCGCGTGGAGCCCTCGCCCACGGGCCTCCTGGCCACGGGCTGCAAGGCCTGGCAACCGCAATCCAACCTGCATTCCACGGCGGCCGCCCAGGTCGAATACACCTACGAAGTCACCGCGCCCTATGCGGCCGTGCTGACCAAGGTGCCCGAGGCGGGCACCACGGCGGTCGATGGCTGGCGCGAGTCCATTGCGCTGTTCATCTGTCCGGTGACGCCGGTGCGCAGCCGGGTGTGGTTCCGGCTGGCCGTAGCGGATTTTGATTCGCCGGACGAGAAACTGCAGGCCTTCCAGCACACCATCTTCACGCAGGACCAACCCGTGCTGGAGTCGCAGACGCCACAGTGCCTGCCACTCGACCTGCGCGCGGAGTTGCATACCGCTGCCGACAAGGCATCATCTGCGTATCGCCGCTTTCTGCGCCAGAGTGGCATCACCTTTGGAGTCTGCTGATGTTCAAGATCCCCCCCATCTCCGCCGAGCGCCTTCCCAGCCTGCTGTGTGCCATGCCCAAGGCCGAGCTCCATATCCACATCGAGGGCTCGCTGGAGCCCGAGCTGATCTTTGCGCTGGCGCAGCGCAATGGTCTGACGCTGCCCTATGCCAGCGTGGACGCCTTGCGCAGCGCCTATGCATTCACCAATCTGCAGAGTTTTCTGGACATCTACTACGCCGGTGCGAGTGTGCTGCTGCATGAGCAGGATTTTTACGACATGGCGCGCGCTTACCTGGGTCGTGCGGCGCGCGACAACGTGCTGCACGCCGAACTCTTCTTCGACCCGCAAACCCATACCGCACGCGGCGTGGCGATGGAGACCGTCATCAACGGTCTGCACCGTGCCTGTCAGGATGCCCGCGCCGAACTCGGAATCAGCGCCACGCTGATCCTGTGCTTCCTGCGCCACCTGAGCGAGGAGTCGGCATTCGAAACGCTGGAGCAGGCCATGCCGCTGCTCGACAAGATGGTGGGTGTGGGTCTGGACTCCAGCGAACTGGGGCACCCGCCCGAGAAGTTTGCCCGCGTGTTCGCCCGCTGCCGTGAGCTGGGCCTGCACTTGGTGGCCCATGCGGGGGAGGAGGGGCCTCCCGCCTACATCTGGAGTGCGCTGGATGTGCTCAAGGTCGAGCGCATCGACCATGGCGTGCAGGCGGTACACGACGCTGCCCTGATGCAGCGCCTGGCGCAAGACCGCATTGCGCTCACGGTGTGCCCGCTGTCCAACCAGAAGCTGTGCGTCTTCCCCAACCTTGCAGACCACAACCTCGGCAAGCTGCTTGATGCCGGCCTGGCTGCCACCGTGAATTCGGACGACCCTGCCTACTTTGGCGGCTACATCAACGAGAACTTCACCCAGGTGTTTGCGGCCACGGGGCTCACGGCCAAACATGCTTACCAGTTAGCTTTCAACAGTTTTGAAGCCAGCTTTGCAGGCAACGCCGACAAGCGGGTATGGGAGCACAAGCTCAAGGAAGCGTTCGAGCGGTGCGTGGAGCACGACTACTGAGCTTCGGGTAGCGCGCGCAGTGGGCTTGGTACATGGCGCCCGGGGGACTGTCGCCAGTGCGGCAGGGGCCTGATCTGGGTAAACCCTTAAAATAGTAAGTATTCGTTCGAATTGCGTCCGGCCCAGGCCCACGGGGTGATCCACCACCATGGCCCTTACCCTGCGCTCCCTTGTGGAGCGCACGGGTGCCGTGTTGCCCCCTTTTTTGGAGCCTTCCATGTTTCTCAGTCAAATCTCCATTGGCAAGCGCCTGACCCTGGTGCTTGGCCTCATCCTGGCGCTGTTTTTTGCCAGCAGCGTGGTGGCCGTGGTCAAGCTCAGCCAGCTGGGCAGGGAGATCGACGCCATGGTCAACGACAACATCAAGACCGAGCGCGCGGGCTCGGACTGGCTGCGCCACACCACATCGGGCGTGCAGCGTGCGGCAGCCATTGCCAAGAGCAGCGACGCGAGCCTGATCCCCTACTTTGCACCCGCCACGGCCGCGTCGATCCGCGATACCAACGAGCTGCAGAAATTCATCGAGTCCAAGATGGACACGCCGGAGAAGAAGCAGCTTTTTGCCAAGGTGGGTGACCTGCGCAAAGACTACCTGGCGGCCCGCGAGGAAGTGAGCAAGTTCAAGCAGGCGGGCGATGCCGAGAACGCCAACAAGGTTTTCACCGAGCGGTTTGAGCCCACCTCCCGCAGCTATCTGGCGGGTGTGCAGCAGATGGTGGATGGCCAGCGCGCCGAGCTCGATGCTGCCGGCAAGCGCAGCGAAGAGCTGCGTGCCCAGACCACGCTGCTGCTGCAGATCTGCACCGGCGTGTCGCTGCTGCTGGGCGCCTTGCTGGCCTGGCTGCTGACCACCAGCATCACGCGCCCGCTGCGCAAGGCAGAGGCCATTGCAGAGACCATCGCCAACATGGACCTGACGGGTGCCCCCCAGGCGAGCTACGCCAATGACGAAACCGGCCACCTGCTGCGCGCGCTGGATGCCATGCGCAGCGCGCTGCATCGTTCGCTGCAGCAAGTGCGGGGCGTGGTGGACAGCATCTCCACCGCCAGCACCCAGATCGCGATTGGCAACCAGGACCTGAGCGCGCGCACCGAGCAGACAGCCAGCAGCCTGCAGGAGACCGCCAGCTCGATGGAAGAGCTGACCAGCACCGTGCGCCAGAGCGCCGATTCGGCCGTGCAGGCCAACCAATTGGCCGTGTCGGCGGCGCAGGTGGCCCAGCGCGGTGGCGATGTGGTGGCACAGGTGGTGACCACCATGGACGAGATCAACACCAGCAGCAAGAAGATTGCCGACATCATCGGCACCATCGACGGCATCGCGTTCCAGACCAACATCCTGGCCCTCAACGCCGCCGTGGAAGCCGCCCGTGCGGGCGAGCAGGGCCGTGGCTTTGCCGTGGTGGCCAGCGAAGTGCGCTCGCTGGCCCAGCGTTCGGCCCAGGCGGCCAAGGAAATCAAGACGCTGATCGGCGTGTCGGTGGAGAAGGTCGAGTCGGGTGCTGCCTTGGTGCAGAACGCCGGCACCACCATGGGCGAGATCGTGAGCTCCGTGCGCCGCGTGACCGACATCATTGGCGAGATCAGCGCAGCCGCTTCGGAGCAGAGCCAGGGCATTGGCCAGGTGAATGTGGCAGTGACCCAGCTGGACCAGATGACCCAGCAAAATGCAGCCCTGGTGGAGGAGTCCACCGCCGCCGCGGAAAGCCTGAAGGACCAGGCTTCGCGTCTGGCCGAAGTCGTCGGTGCCTTCCGCCTGGGCGCGGGCCCGCAGGCGCTGCGGCTGAACTGAAATTGCTCACGGGGCTCTGCGCGCTGCCGCAGCGCCCCGCACGTGCTTGAAAGCGTTTTTTTCCGGCAGTCTCTGCAACATCGCTTCATGTAGTTTTCGCACAGTCTGACCTTCCCGGTGGCACCGTCGTCCTGCGGTGCTTCCGGTCCATTTCATCAGGGCCATGTAGAGGAACACCATGTACAAAAACCTCGCTGCTACGCTCGTGGCCGCCTGTTTTTTCTCCCCCGTTTTTTCCCAGACCACGTCCGCCAAGGGCAGCGTCGCCGAGCCGGTCAAAGCCGGTTTTGTCTATGTCTCACCCATCACCGAGGCAGGCTGGACGCGCCAGCATGACGAAGGCCGCAAGGCCGTCGAGGCCGCGCTCGGCAACCAAGTGAAGACCACCTTTGTCGAGAACGTGGCCGAAGGCGCCGATGCCGAACGCGTGATCCGTGATCTGGCGGCCACGGGCCACCAGATCATCTTCACCCCCAGCTTTGGCTACATGGAGCCCACGCTCAAGGTGGCGCAGGACTATCCGCAGGTGAAGTTCGAGTCCATCACCGGCTACAAGACCACCCCCAATGTGGCCGCCGCCAATGCGCGCTACTACGAGGGGCGTTACCTGGCGGGCATTGCCGCGGGCCGCATGAGCAAGACCGGCGTGGCAGGGTTCGTGGCCGGGTTTCCCATCCCCGAAGTGCTGCAGGGCATCAACGCCTTCACGCTGGGCATGCGATCGGTCAACCCCAAGGCCTTCGTCAAGGTGGTGTGGCTCAACGTATGGTTCGACCCGCCCAAGGAGCGGGATGCCGCCATGGCGCTGTTCAACCAGGACGTGGACGTGATCGCGTTTCACACCGGCTCCACCGCCGTAATGGCAGCTGCGCAAGAGCGCGGCAAGATGGCCGTGGCCTATCACTCGGACATGCGCAAGACGGGCCCGGACGCGCAGATCGTGGCCGTGACGCACCAGTGGGGCAGCTACTACACCGAGCGCGTGCGCGCCGTGCAAAACGGTACCTGGAAAAGTGCCAACCTGTGGGGCGGCGTGCGCGAGGGCATGATCCGCGTCGGTGACTTTGGCACCCGGGTGCCAGCGGCCGTCCAGCAAGAGGTGCTGAATGCCCAGAAGGCCGTGGGCGCGGGCAAGCTCCAGCCCTTCCGTGCGGGCAAAGTGCCGGTGCGCGACAACGAAGGGCAGGAGCGCATTGCTGCTGGCCAGGCACTGCCGGATGCCCAGATATTGCAGATGAACTGGCTGGTGGAAGGCGTGGTGGGCAAGGTGTCCCGCTGATCCTGCAGGGCATATCGCCCATCGTTTTCACTGGTCGGCGCTCCCCGAACCCCATAGCCACTATGGGGTGCTGCATATACAAACGGCGCCCCCTGCCGCTAAGCTTGTCGCCATGCCTGTTTACCGTTCCGCCCTTTTGCGTTTTGCCGACGACGGCAGCGCCCTCTATGACGAAGATGGCCTGCTGGCCGTTGGCCCTGACGCTCAGGGCTGCCAGCGTGTGCTGGCGGCAGGCGCTTGGCAGACTCTCGCGCCACAATTTGCCGGGGAGCCTGTGGTGCATCTGCCGGGGCGTATCCTGGCGCCGGGGTTTGTGGACATGCACATCCACTTCCCGCAGACGGACGTGATCGGCTCGCCAGCCGATGGCCTGCTGCCCTGGCTGGAGAACTACACCTTTCCCCACGAATCCCGGTTTGTAGACCCCAGCTACAGCGCACAGGTGGCCGAATTTTTTGTGGCCGAGCTGCTGCGCAACGGCGTGACCACAGCCCTGGCGTTTTCGACGTCACACCCCGCGTCGGTGGATGCCCTGTTCACCGAGGCCCAGCGCCAGCGGATGCGCCTCATCACCGGCAAGGTGCTGCAGGACCGCCACTCGCCCGATGGTGTGCGCGACGACACCGAGCAGAGCCTCATCGACACCGAGGCGCTGATCCAGCGCTGGCACGGCGTGGACCGCCTGGGGTATGCCATCACCCCGCGTTTTGCGCCCACCAGTACCCATGAACAATTGCGCGGCGCGGGCGAGCTGGCTTCGCGCTACCCCGATGTGTGGATTCAGTCCCACGTGGCCGAGAACCGCGACGAGATTCGCTGGGCGCGCGAGCTGTTCCCCGCCGCACGCAGCTACCTGGGCGTGTACGACGACTTTGGCCTCATGCGCGAACGCGCGGTGTACGCGCACTGCATCCACTTTGACGATGACGACCGCGCGCTGATGCGCGACACCGGCGCGGTGGCGGCGGTCAGCCCCACCAGCAACCTCTTTCTGGGCAGCGGGTTTTTCGATTACGCCGGTGCCGACCGCGTGGGGTTTGGCTATGGCCTGGCCAGCGACGTGGGCGGGGGCACCAGCTTCAGCCCCTTTCACACCATGCTGGCGGCGTACTACGTGGGGCGTGAGGGCCAGACCAAGCAGGGCCTGAGTCTGTCACCCCAGCAGCTGTGGTGGCAACACACGGCGGGCGCGGCCAGGGCGCTGGGCCTGGCGGGTGTGGTCGGCAATCTGCAGCCAGGCTGCGAGGCCGATTTTGTGGTGCTGAACCCGGAAGCCACGCCGCTTTTGGAGCGCAAGACCCGCCAGGCGCGCAACCTCGATGAGCTTTTGTTTGCGCTGATCGTGCTCGGCGACGACCGTGTGGTGCAGCAAACGGTGATTTCTCAAGCAAAATACGGCTCTAGCGCTTGATATTCATGCGCTACCAGCTACGTATTTAATAGCGCCCGGCAGTCCACCACTGAGCGGGCCACAGCGCAGGGAGTTCTGCTATGAGCATCAAGAGCGACAAATGGATCCGCCGCATGGCGGCCGAGCACGGAATGATCGATCCCTTCGAGCCTGGCCAGGTTCGCGAGGTCGAAGGCCGCAAGATCATCAGCTACGGCACCAGCAGCTACGGCTACGACATCCGCTGTGCGCCCGAATTCAAGGTGTTTACCAACATCCACAGCACGGTGGTGGACCCGAAGAACTTCGATGAAAAGAGCTTTGTCGATTTCGAGGGTGACAGCTGCATCATCCCGCCCAACAGCTTCGCGCTGGCCCGCACGGTCGAATACTTCCGCATCCCGCGCAATGTGCTCACCATCTGCCTGGGCAAGAGCACCTATGCGCGCTGCGGCATCATCGTCAACGTGACGCCGTTCGAGCCCGAGTGGGAAGGCTATGTGACGCTGGAGTTCAGCAACACCACGCCGCTGCCAGCGCGCATCTACGCAGGCGAGGGCTGCGCACAAGTGCTGTTCTTCGAGAGCGACAAGGACGACGTGTGCGAGGTCAGCTACCGAGACCGGGGCGGCAAGTACCAGGGCCAGGTGGGCGTGACACTGCCCAAGGCCTGACCAGGCGCACATGGCCGGCGGTGGCAGGGGTTGTGTCCTACACGCGCCATGCGCCTTGGCTGAAATGCAAGCATCGGTAAGTTTTCTAGCATCGGTGACACGCCTCCCGGGAGATGGAGGCTGATGGAGTTTCACCATGCTGATGTCCGCTGCCGCCTCAACCTTGTTCTTTGCGCCCATCCGCGCTCTGGCGCCAGCGCTGGCCGATCCCGCTCCTGCCCCTGCGCCTTCTGACATCCCGCCGCCCCGGCGCCCAGACGCTGCGCAGCATTCCGCCGACGCCGACTGCCAGGCACACCACACCTACTGGCCCTGTGAGTTGCTCAATGCCTTTGTGCTGCGCATGGCAGCACACGGCCACTGCGTGAACATGTCGATGATGCTGGGCCACCGGCCCTATGCCCTGGAGCGATTGGCGTTGGCGGCTGGCGCTCCGGACGCTGGCCTGCAAGAGCTGTCCGCCCAGCTGCAGCCGTATTTTGAGGCACCCGTGCTGCAAGCCTAAAGCCCGGAGCCACGGCCCGCAACACCGGGGGACGGCGCCACTGCGGGCTTGGGCAGCCCTCACGCCTCCACACAGACCCTGTTGCGTCCCTGGCCCTTGGCCTCGTAGAGCGCGGCATCGCCCCGACGCAGCATGGCGGCGCCGTTGTCGTCTGCGCTGCGCATGGTTGCGACACCTGCGCTGACGGTGATGGTGCCCACGACCGGGTTCTGTTGCTCTGCCATGGCGGTGACCAGGGCCTGCGCAATGGACTGGGCGCCCTCCAGGTCGGTGTCGGGCAGCAACGCCACGAACTCTTCTCCCCCCAGTCGCGCCACCACATCAGAGCCGCGCAGGCGGGACTCCAGCGTGCGTGCCAGGCGCCGCAGGACCTCGTCTCCGGCTTCATGCCCGTAGGTGTCGTTCACCCGCTTGAAGTGGTCCACGTCCACGGTGATCAGGCTCAGCGGACGGCTGCTGCGCCGCGCCAGCGCCACCGCAAAGGCCATTTGTGTCTCGAAGCCGCGCCGGTTCAGCAACCCGGTGAGGGCGTCGGTGCGCGCCTGCAGGTCCAGCGCGCGGTTCGCGGCCTCCAGCTCCAGCGTGCGCAGGCGCACTTTTTCTTCCATCGCCTCGCGGGCGGCCAGCAGGCGGTGCGTCATGCGGCCCAGAGACTGAGACAGCTGTTGTACTTCGCGGCTGCTTTGCATGGTCGGAATGTCGCTGCCGGGGAGCCCGACCTCTACCGCACTGGCCGCGTCGGCCAGTGCATACAGGTCCACGCTCAGGCGCCGGGCGGCCAGCCAGGCCAGGGCCGATGCCAGCAGCGCGGCCGTCAGGCCAATCACCAGTGCCAGTTGCACGGTGTTGTCTGCCTCCGCGAAAGCCAATTCGACAGGCTGGCGCGCCACGATGCGCCAGCCCAGATCGCTGGCCGCGTTGCGCGGTTGCAGCTGCGTGGCGGCGGTCAGGTAGCGCTTGCCATCCCTCCACCGCACCACGGTGGTCTGCGTGCGGTCGCCATCACGGTTGTTGTTGACACTGATGTCCTCGGGCAGTCGCTGCCCGGCAGACCGCATCACCTCGGTCTGTCCGCCAGGCGCAAAAATCAACTGGCCTTCGCGGTCAAAGATGAACAGTTCCAGCGCGCTTTCATCGGATGACGCAGGGGTCAGACTCTCCAGTACCTCGCGTGTCCACTGCCAGCTGCCGTGGATGCCCAGCACGCCTACCGTGGTGGGGCCGACGCGTATGGGCGCTGCAAAGTCCACAAACCGGTGCGGTTCGCCGGTGGCGGTGGGGGGCAGCAGGGACTCCAGCAGCTTGGCGGGGTGGACGTCGCCTACATGCACCCCTTCGAGTCCGTGTTGAAACCAGGGCCGCTGGGCCACGCTCTGGCCCACCAGCAGGCCGCGTGTGGCATTGCGCACCACGCCTTGCGCATCGGCCACACCGATCCAGAGGTTGGTGGGCTGCATGGCCTGGCTGCGGGCCAGCATGTGCTGGGCCTCGGCGGAGTCGAGCCCCTTGGACCACACCACTTCGGCACTGGCCATCACCTCGGCCTCCAGGCTGCGCTGCATGAGGCCCAGGGCCAGGAGCTTGCCTGCGTTTTCGGCGACCACCTGCAAGGAACTGCCTGCATCGCGCTGAATGCGGTGCTTGAGCAACTCGCCAAACCCCAGCGACAGCAGCACTGACAGGGTCACGACCAGCGTGCCAAACACCAGCGCGATCTGCATGCGCAGGCTGTGGTCTGAAAAACGTGTGATGAGCATCATGCGGAAGGGTCTGCCAAGTGTGCGGTCGCGGCCGGTGCCGGGCTGGCGCGGCGCAGGGCCAGCCGGGCTGCTGCCAAGTCCCAGCCGGCCCAGCCGCAACTCTTGAACAGCACCGGGCCCGAACGCCGCTCAGGGGCTGCGGCACCGAGGCTCCGGACCATCTCACCCAGCGTCGGCAGCGCCGCCACATCCAGGCCTGCCTGCAGCAGGTCACCTGCCTCATGGAGTGCATCGCTGGTGTCCACCACGATGCGTCCGTGCCGCGCCACATGCTGGCAAAGGGCAGGGGCCAGCTCTGCCATGGCGGGCGTGAAAGCGCCCACGGCCGCCAAAAATGCGTCGGGCCGGGGCGGGGCGCTCAGCACCAGCGCGCTGGCCGTGGTGCAGGTCGCTATCAGCGGGCAGTGGGGCACAGCGGCATCGGCATCGGCCACCACCCGCACGTGGACGCCCAGTCCGCGCACCTGCGCTGCCAGGGCCTGGGCGCTGGCGCTGCTGCGCGAGGCAATCCACACCTCGCGCACGCCCAGGCCGTGGATGAATGCCTCGGCATGTGCCAGGCCCTGCACTCCTGCGCCGACGATGAGCAAAGGGCCCTGTGGCACCTGCGCCAGATGCCGGGCGGCCAGCAGAGAGACCGCGGCGGTACGCCGTGCGGTGACAGTGGGCCCGTCCAGCACCAGCCGACGCTCGCCCGTGGCGATGTCAAACACCACCACATCGCCCTGGATCGACGGGCGTCCTGTGCCCGCGTTGCCCGGGGTGAAGGTGATGAGCTTGGTCATGGCCACCGATTGATCCGTGGCGGGCATCACAAACAAGCTGCCGCCTTGCGCCAGCGGCAGCACGGCGCGTTGCGGCACCACGACTGTGGGGTCTTTGAGCAAGGCCGCTATTTCATCAGCCAGATCGGACCAGGGCAACCGCGCAGCGGTGGCTGCTGCATCCAGCACGCCCGAGGGGGCTGAAGAGGGGGCAAAAAGCATAGGCGGACTGTACACAGCATGCCGCTCTCGTGGGAGCGGAGAAGCCCTCACCTGTGCAGTGCCCAAGGTCAGCCAGCGTGTGATGCGCGCGGGATCAGGTTCGCCATGGCCGCCATGTCCATCAATGCGTGGCGCCCGCCTGCAGCGCGATGTCCTGCGGCGTCAGCGCCGCAGCCCACAGGGCGGCATGCATGCCGCGCACCATGTCGCGCAGGGGCAGATGGGGGTCCCCCTGGCCACTGAGCCAGGGCACATGCACAAAACCACCCCGTGCGCCCTCTGGGCCTATGCCTTGTGCCAGCAGATGCATCAGGCCGTACAGCACATGATTGCAGACAAAGGTGCCAGCGGTTTGCGACACCTCGCAGGGGACGCCTGCGCGTTGCACGGCGCGCAGCATGGCCTTGATGGGCAGGCTGGCGAAGTAGGCGGCAGGTCCGCCGGGCTGCACCGGGGTGTCGATGGGCTGTGCGCCACCGTTGTCTGGAATGCGCGCATCGTTGATATTGATGCCGATGCGCTCGATGGACAGCGCTGCCCGACCACCTGCCAGGCCCAGGCACAGCGTGACGGTGGGCCGGTGTTCTAGCAACAGCGACCGCAGCCGCTGCAACGACTGCCCGAACACCGTGGGCAATTGCGCAGCCACCACCTGGTGTCCTGCGATGCGTTGCCCGTGCAGCGCTTGCGCAATGAGCCAGCTGGGGTTGTGCGCGCCACCACCAAACGGATCAAAACCGGTCAGAAGAATGGTGGGCCCGGCATGGGGCGCGCTATGGTGTGCGGCAGATGTCATGAAAGGCGGGCAAAAGCGGGGTGGAACACATCGTAAATCGTCCGCGCCAGGGCGGCCCCGCGCGTAACATGCAGGCTTGGCCGCCCCACCTGGAGGGCGCTGGAGAGACGCAATGAAATGGGAAGGCAATCGCGAGTCCGACAACGTGGAAGACCGCCGTGACGAGGGCGGCGGCGGTGGATCGCCGGTGTTTGGTGGGCGCAGCATCGGCATTGGCACCATCGTGATCGCGCTGGTGGGGGGCTGGGTGCTGGGCATCAACCCCTTGACCATCCTGGGACTGCTCAGCGGCGGCGGCCCGGCGCCCCAGCTACAGACGCAGCCCCATGCCCCGGCCCACCGCCCACCGGCCGATGACACCATGGCACGTTTTGTGTCCACGGTGCTTGCCGACACGGAGGACGTGTGGGGCGAGGTGTTCCGCCAGGGCGGCGGGCGCTACCAGGACCCGCGGCTGGTGTTGTTCCGGGGCGCTACGCCCACCGCATGTGGTACGGGGCAGGCAGCCATGGGGCCGTTTTACTGCCCCGCTGACCAGAAGGTCTACATCGACCTTGGTTTCTACGAGACTCTCAAGACGCGGCTGGGTGCCCCGGGCGACTTTGCCCAGGCGTACGTAATTGCCCATGAGGTGGGACACCACGTGCAGAACCAGCTGGGCATCAGCGCCAAGGTGGACCAGATGCGGGGCCGTGTGAGCAAGGTGGAATACAACGCGCTGTCGGTGCGGCTGGAGCTGCAGGCCGACTGCTTTGCGGGGGTGTGGGCCCACCACGCCCAGAAGTCCCGCCAGATCCTGGAGCAGGGCGACGTGGAAGAAGCCATGAACGCCGCCGCCAAGATTGGTGACGATGCACTGCAGCGGGCCAATGGCGGCGCGGTGGTGCCCGAGAGCTTCACGCATGGCACGAGCGCCCAGCGGCAGCGCTGGTTCAACAGCGGCCTGCAAAGTGGCAGTGTCAAGACCTGCGACACCTTTGCGGCGCGCAGCCTGTAGGCGCGCAATGCCCAGGGATTATTAGACCTTCTCCATGCCGCCGACCGCACCCGTGACTGCCTCGCTGCATCGCCGTGCCGGGCCTTCGGCGGGGGCTGAGGTCGGGCCTTCGGCGCCGCAGCCCTCGGGCGCAGCGGCGGCGTGGTCTGCGGCAGCGGTCACCGTGCCCCACGCTGTGGGGCTGGGGCTGCTGGCATTTGCGCCGCTGGCGGGCGAACATTCGCTGGCCGCGCTGGCTTTGTGGTCGGCTGCATTGCCCGGCCTGCTGCTGACCCTGGCGACACCCCGTGCCGGGGTGGTGTATGCACCGACCACGGTGGTGGCCCTGCTGTTTGCCGCCGTGCTGGCGACTGCCCACGGTGCGGCCCCGAGCCTGGGCCTGAGCGCGCGCCAGGTGCTGGCGGTCAGCGGTGCCACGGTGGCGCTGGCCTTTGTGTTCCAGTGGCTGCTGGGGGTGTTGCGGCTGGCGTCGGTGGCGCGGTTTCTTCCTATCTCGGTCACCCACGGGTTTGCAGCCGGTGTGGGCTTGTCGATGGTGGTGGGACAGGTGCGCAATGGCTTTGGCGCGGGGGCCGATGCGCTGTGGGACGCACGCACCGGCTGGCACTTGCTGGCTGCGCTGGCCGTGGTGGGGTTGGCCTGGGGGCTGCGCCGGCGCTGGCCCCGCATGCCAGGGCTGCTGTCGGCCGTGGCCCTGGTGGCACTGGCCGTGGCGCTGGCGGGGGTATGGGGTGTGGGGCTGGGCAGTGTGTTTGTGCCTGC
>NZ_QAIM01000252.1:7491-15775 GCF_003061035.1 Acidovorax sp. HMWF018 | reverse complement strand
GGGCCTGTCCAGCGGGGGCTCCGGCAGCGACTCCAGCGTGCTGGGCGACATTGCCGGGGGCGCGGCCGATGCGCTGGGCAGCGCCGACGAGGGCGCCGTGGTGGTCGTGCCCGTGGTGGCCATCTTTCTCATCGGCGCGGCGCTGATCCTGGGCGCGGGCTCGCTCGCCATGCTGTTCTTTGGCTGGGATGTGCTGCTCACGGTGGCGGTGGAGATCGCCTTTTCAGTGGCCACGGCCCGCGCTGCTGTGGGGGTGGAGCGCGAGGGCTGGCTCAGCGCCGCCGTGCGGCTGACCTGGAAGCCGCTGCTCGGCGCGCTGGTCTGCGCCGTGCTGCTGGGCGCCACCATCGACCATTTCCTGCCCCATGTGCATTCGCTGCCCGAGGCGTTGCGGGTGATCCAGGGGCGCTGATTTGCTCCTTATTTGATAGCTGCCAGGGCATGTTGCACTAGCGCTTGAGGCAAAAATCCCTTCAAAGAGCGTCGGAAGCGCCTCCGAGGGGCCCCTAGCGCGAGGACCGGCCCCTGCCGTGGCCGCAGTCCTCGCCAGTCTCCAGCGGCGGCAGCGCATCCAGGTTGGCCCGTACCCGCGCCAGCAGGGCCAGCAGCTGCGCCTGGGTGGCGTCGTCGCAGCCCGCCAGCACCTGGGTCGACAGGGTCTGCCGCGCGGTCTGCAGCGCCTGGTAGAGCGCCTGGCCCTCGGCGCTCAGCGTGAGGCACAGGCTGCGCCGGTCCTCGGCGTGGGGCTGGCGCTCCAGCCAACCCTTGTCCTGCAACAGGCCCAGCATACGTGCCACCTGGGCCTTGTCGGCGCCGCTGTGGCGTACCAGTTCTTTCTGTGTGGCGCCGGGGTGGCGGCCGATGAAGTTCAGCGCGCGCACTTCGTTGAAGGTCAGGTCCGGGTGCACGGAGGTCATGGCGCGCACCATGCGCGCCCGGTAGGCATGCATCAGGTCGTGCAGGGCTTCAAACACATCGGGGCGGGCGCGTGGGGGCATGGCGTGGCTATCGGTTGACAAAGTCAACTGAATGGCGGATGATTTGGTTGATTAAATCAACATTTTACGCCATGAACGCACCTCTGCCCCTGGCCACCACGGCCCCCTTCCTCACCATCGAGCGCATTCGCCACCCTTTGCAGGGCCGCCACCTCCAGGTGGTGCGCCGCACCCAGGTCAGCCCCGGCTTTGTGCGGCTGACCCTGGCCGGCCCCGAGCTGGCAGGGTTTGTCAGCGCCGGGTTTGACGACCACCTCAAGCTCATCCTTCCCTCACCCGGGCAGGACCGCCCCACCTTGCCCACGCTGCAGGACGGTCGCCCCGTGTTTGACGGCCCCCGCCCCGTGCTGCGCGACTACACCCCCGCGCGCTTTGACGCCGCTGCGGGCGAGCTGGACATTGAAGTGGCCCTGCACGACGCAGGCCCCGCCACCGACTGGGCCGCCAGCGCCGCCGTGGGCCAGTGGGTGGGCATTGCCGGGCCGCGCGGCAGCATGGTCGTGCCCACCGGGTTTGACTGGCACTTGCTGCTGGGCGACGAAACCGCGCTGCCCGCCATCGCCCGCCGCTTGGCCGAGCTGCCCGCCAGCGCGGTGGCCACCGTGCGCATCCAGCTGAGCAACCCGGCCGACCAGCGGGTGTTGACCAGCGCGGCGCAGGTGGATCTGCAGTGGGTGAGCGCGCTGCCTGCCGCTGTGGAGGCGTTGGCGCTCCCCACCGGCGCGGGCTTTGTCTGGGCCGCTGGCGAACACAGCGACATGGCCGCTGTGCGCCGCGCCATGCTGGCCAAGCCGGGCGTGGACCCGAAGCGCATGCGCATCTCCGCTTACTGGAAGCGCGGCGCGGCGGACCACCACGAGGACCTGGCGAGCGCTGCGTAGTCGGCCCTTGCTTGCTACATCCCTCTCGACTTTTCTCTCAGCGCAGCAGCGTCAGCGCCGCCGCCTTCTGCACCGCCTGCGTCACGTGCTGCAGCGCCTGCACATTCAGGCGCCAGCACTGCCAGTACAGCGGCACATCCACGGGCTTGTTCGCAATCAGTTCGACCAGGGCGCCAGTCTTCAGGTCATCCTCCACCAGTGGGTCGGGCGTCATGCCCCAACCCAGGCTGGCGCGGGTGGCTTTGACGAACGCATGTGCCTCGGGCAGCCAGTGCACGGGCGGTGCCAGCTTGCGGCGCGTGATGCGGCCCACAAAACGCGCCTGCAGCGCATCCTTGCGGTTGAACACCAGCATCGGTGCCTGCGCCAGCGTGGTGGCGTTCACCCCTTGGGCAAAGTGGCGCTCCATGAACGCAGGGCTTGCGAGCGCCCGGTAGCGCAGCGTGCCCAGCGGCAGCACCTGGCAGCCCTGCACGGGCTGCGGGTCGGCCGTCACGGCGGCCATCACGCGGCCCTCGCGCAGCAGGTTGGCCGAATGGTCCTGGTCTTCCACATGGATGTCGAAGGTGATGGCCTGCCCCTCGGCCGCCTGCGCCATGGCGTGGGGGAACCAGGTGGCCAGCGAGTCGGCATTCACACCAATCGCCAGCCGCGTGGTGCTGTGCTGCCCGCCGCCAATCGTGGCCAGCGCATCGGCCTCGCTCAACGCCACCTCGCGCGCATGGCGGTACAGCGCCTGCCCGGCCTCGGTGGGCGTGCAGGGCGTGGCGCGGCGCACCAGCACCTGGCCCACGCGCTCTTCCAGCAGCTTGATGCGCTGCGACACCGCCGAGCGCGTGACATGCAGCACGGCCGCCGCCCGCTCGAAGCTGCCCTCATCGATCACCGTGGCAAAGGCGTTGAGCTGGGCGGAGTCGAGTTGCATAGGTGGTTAGCCATTCTGACGGATCGTTAAAAAGTATAGCTGGCGTCAACGCAGGCCCTTGGCCAGAATCCGTGCCCATGGTCTCCACTGCCTTCGTTCACGGTTTCACCTCCACCGCCATGCTCATCATGGCCATTGGCGCACAAAACGCGTTTGTGCTGCGCCAGGGCCTGCGGCGCGAGCATGTGATGCCCGTGGTGCTGGTGTGTGCGCTGTCGGACGCGGTGCTGCTGCAGGTGGGCGTGTGGGGCATGGGTGGCGTGCTGCTGGCCCGGCCTGAATGGGCGCAGTTCATGCGCTGGGCGGGGGCGCTGTTCCTGTTGATGTATGCGGCACAGACGGCCGCGCGGGCGCTGCGCCCCGGCCAGTTGCTGGTGGCCACCAGCGGCCCCGGCACCAGCCTGCGCACCACGCTGGCCACGGTGGTGGCGCTCACATGGCTCAACCCGCATGTGTACCTGGACACCGTGGTGCTGCTGGGCACCATGGCCACGCCGTACCCGGCCTGGGGGCGTGCGCTGTTTGCGGCGGGTGGCTCGCTGGCCAGTGCGCTGTGGTTCCTGCTGATCGGCCTGGGCGCCCGCTGGCTGGCGCCGTTGTTTGCCACCCCGGCGGCGTGGCGGGTGCTGGATGGGGTGACGGCGACCACCATGCTGGTGCTGGCGGGGGTGATGGCTTGGGGCAGCGCTGGATAAGGCCCCGCGGCCCAGCGCGCTCTGGTTTGGGAAGAGCTGCGAGGCGTGAAGCGCAGCAATAGCTGGTGCTATTGCGAGCATTCGCAACGCGGCAGATCGCCCAAGCAAGAGATGCGCTGCCCGCGAGGCCTTGTGCAGCGTTGCCTTAAGCTAAGAAGAATAAGTTCGTTTTCTAAAAGCGCCGCTTGGGGGATAGTCTGGCCATTCAGCATCTTTTGGCTTTTTTGCCTATCCTCCCGTCCATGCGCTTCAAACACCTTCTCCTGGCCGCCGCCGTTGTTGCGGCCCTGCCCCTGGCCGCACAGTCCGCCACGTTCCGCTGGTCCCGCTCGGTGGACATTTCCACCTGGGACATCCACACCCAGAACGTGGGTGTGAACAACACCATGCACGGCGCGGTGTACGACACGCTGGTGGAATACAACAGCAAGACCTTCAAGCCCGAGCCCTCGCTCGCCACCGAGTGGAAGCTCATCAAGCCCACGCAGCTGCGCCTGACCTTGCGCAAGGGCGTGAAGTTCAGTGACGGCAGCGAGTTCACCGCCGACGACGCCAAGTTCTCGCTGGAGCGTGCCAAGGCCAAAAGCTCCAACTTCGCCGTCTACACCCAGGGCATTGACCGTGTGGAAAAGGTCGATGCCTACACCATCGACATCCACTCCGACCTGCCCAACCCCGTGCTGGTGAACCAGCTCACCGAGCTGCGCATCATGAGCAAGGCCTGGGCCGAAAAGAACAAGTCGGTCGAGCCCAAGGACATCAAGACCAAGGACGAAAACTTTGCCCACCGCAATGCGCTGGGCACCGGCCCCTACCAGCTCAAGCAGTGGACGCCTGACCAGCGCGTGGTGCTGGAGCCCAACCCCCACTGGTGGGGCAAGGGCAAGTACCCCACCAACCTGACCGAGATCGTCTACACCCCCATCAAGGCCGACGCCACGCGCACAGCGGCGCTGCTGTCGGGGGAGGTGGATTTTGTGATAGACCCCAGCCTGCAGGACCTGGCGCGCATCAAGCAGACGCCCAACCTGCAGGTGCTGGAGGGGCCGGAGTACCGCACCATCTTCCTGGGCCTGGACCAGTTCCGCGACGAGCTGCCCGGCTCGGACGTGAAGGGCAAGAACCCGCTGAAGGACCTGCGCGTGCGCAAGGCGCTGTACCAGGCCATCGACATCCAGTCCATCCAGCGCGTGGTGCTGCGTGGCCTGGCCCAGCCCACGGGCACACTCATCGCCAACCAGGTCAACGGCTGGACCAAGAAGGCCGACGTGCGCTACCCCTACGACCCCAAGGCCGCGCAAAAGCTGCTGGCCGATGCGGGCTACCCCAACGGGTTTGAGGTGGACTTTGCCTGCAGCGCGGGCCGCTATATCAACGACGAGCAGCTGTGCCAGGCCATCACCTCGCACTGGGCCAAGGTGGGCGTGAAGGCCAAGCTGCGCTCGCTGCCGTTTGCCACCTATTTCCCGATGATCCAGCGCAACGAAGCCAGCATCTACCTGCTGGGCTGGGGCGTGCCCACGTTCGACGCGTTCTACAGCCTGCAGTCGCTGGTGCGTACGACGGGCGCGGGTGGGGACGGCAACTTCAACCTGGGCCGGTTCTCCGACCCGCAGATGGACGCGCTGATCGAGCGTGTGAAGAAGGAAACGGACACCGCCACGCGCAACGGCCTGATCGAGCAAGCGCTGATCAAGGAGCATGAACTGGTGTCGCACATCCCGCTGTACAACCAGGTGATTCCGTGGGCGGGCACCAAGAAGGTGGACATCATCCACCGCGCGGACAACCGCATCGACTGGCGGTATCTGAAGGTGAATTGAGAGTGACAACCCCCTGAGGCACTTCGTGCCTTCCCCCTTCTCTCGAATTGCTGCGCAATTCGGGAAGGGGGACGCCGCCAGCGCGGCGGGGCGGCCCTTGCGCGGCGGCCCTCGCCTCGGCCCCGCCAGTTTCAAACGCCGCGCATCCAGACGGCGTTGATGTAGTGACTCAGCAAAAACTCAGGCCATTGCGCGCTGCACGGCGGGGCGCTGCAGCATGCGCTGCGTGTGTGCAAACACCTTCGGGAACTGGGCGATGTCCACGCCGTCGCTGTGCAGCCAGGTGCCGATGGTGAACAGGTAGCCGTCGGCCACGGTGTACTGCTCGCCCATCACCCAGGGCCCCTGGTCCGCTTGCGGCAGGTAGTGGGTTTCGATGAGGTGAAAGCACTCGGTCATGTTCTGCGGCACCTTGCGCTGCATCGCCGCCTGGGCTTCGGGCTCATCGGCCCAGCGGCTGGCGCGGGGGCGATGGGCATGGGCGATGTGGACGGTGGACGCAAGGTAGCTGTGGAACTCTTGCAGGCGCGCAAAACCATGCGCGTCGGCGGGCGCCAGGCGCGCTTTGGGAAAGCTCTGCGCCACATAGGCCAGCAGCGCCGGGGTTTCGGTCAGCGTGCCGTGCGGCGTGGCCAGCGCGGGCACGCGGCCCTTGGGGTTCACCGCCAGGTACTCGGGTGTGCGTTGCTGGCCAGCGGCGAAGTCCACGCGCACCAGGTCGTAGGGGGCGCCCGCTTCTTCCAAAGCGATGCGAACGGCCTGCGCGCAGGTGCCGGGGGTGTAGTACAGCGTGAGTTGGGTCATGGTTGGTTTGCTATGAATTAAATAGCTGCTTGCGCATATTCCACTAGCGCCTGCAGCCGATTTTGCTTGAAATGACTCAGTACAGGCCCCGCGTGCGCGCCATCAGCCGCGTGAGGCCCAGCAGGGCGTCGGTGTGCGGCGTGGGCGTGTGGGTGATCTGCCCCAGCTCGCGCACCGCGCCCACCAGGGCGTCGATCTCCATGGGCTTGCCCGCCTCCACATCCTGCAGCATCGAGGTCTTGAATGCACCCAGCTTGCGCGTGACGGCGTGGCGGTCCTCGGGCTGCTGGTCGATGGGCAGGCCCAACTGGTCGCCGATGGCCTTTGCTTCCAGCATCACCGCGCTGACAAAGCCGCGCACCAGCTCGTCGTCCAGGATGCGGTCGGTGGTGGCGCCGGTGAGGGCGCTGATGGGGTTCATGGTGAGGTTGCCCCAGAGCTTGAACCAGATGTCCTTCTGGATGCAGTCGCTCATTTCCACATCGATGCCGCCGCGCTGCAGCGTGTCGGCCAGTGCTTGCAGGCGCGGGCTGCGGCTGCCGTCCGGCTCGCCCACGATGAGGCGGTTGCCAAAGTGCTGGCGGACGAAACCCGGAGCCTCCAGCGAGCAGCTGGTGTGCACCACACTGCCCACCACGTTGCGCGCCGGGACGGCCTGGGCAATCACCCCTCCCGCGTCCACGGATTCAAGGGCATGCCCCTGCGCCGCACCGCCAAAGCCGTCGAGGAACCACCACGGCACGCCGTTCATGGCGGTCAGCACGATGGTGTCGGGCCCGATCAGCGGCGCCATGGCACGCGCCACGTCGGGCAGACCGGGGGCCTTGACGGCGACCACCACCAGGTCTTGCACGCCGAGTGCGGCCGGGTCGCTGTGGGCTGTGACGGGCACCTGCGCCAGCGAGCCGTCGGCGCGCCGCATGCGCAGCCCCTCGGCCTGCAGGGCGCGCAGTGTGTCGCCCCGCGCCACCATGCTGACGGTGTGGCCCGCTTGCGCCAGGGCCACGCCCAGCCAGCCGCCGATGGCGCCCGCGCCGTAAATACATGCTTTCATGGATGTCTGTCCTTGGGTCTGAAAGAGGAAAAGTTCAGTAGCCTGCGGGCCGGGTGGGGGCGGCGTCGGTCGCGCTGCGGTAGCGTGCCAGCAGCTCCTGCGCAGCACTCACCAGCAGCATGGTGTCCACGCCCACGGCCACAAACAGCGCGCCGGCCGCCAGCCACTGGCGCGCCTGTGATTCGGTGGTGGCCAGGATGCCCGGCGCTTTGCCTGCGCGCAGGATGCGCGCAATGCCGTCATGGATGGCGGCCTGGACGTCAGGGTGCCCCGGGTTGCCGGGGTGGCCCATGGAGGCCGACAGATCGGCCGGGCCGATGAACACGCCGTCCACCCCGGGCGTGGCGGCAATGGCATCGAGGTGGGCCATGGCTTCCACCGTTTCTGCCTGCACCAGCAGGCAGATCTGCTGGTTGGCCTCGTGCACATACTGCGGGTACGCCTGCCAGCGCGACGAACGGGCCAGCGCGCTGCCCATGCCGCGCACGCCTTCGGGCGCATAGCGCGTGGCGCGTACCAATTGCTGGGCTTGCTCGGGCGTATCGACCATGGGCACCAGCAGGGTCTGGGCGCCGATGTCCAGGTACTGTTTGATGAGGGCCGTGTCACCCACCGGCACCCGGGCGATGGGGTGGGGCGCCTGCACGCCTGGTGGCAGGGCGCTGGTGGCGCTGGCGATGGCCTGCAGCTGGTGCAGGATGGAGCGCAGGTCGTTGGGCGCATGTTCGCCATCGACCAGCAGCCAGTCGTAGCCGGTGCCTGCGAGGATTTCGGCGCTGTAGCCGTTGGCCAGCCCGAGCCAGAGGCCGATTTGCGCCTGGCCTTGGGCCATGGCCTGTTTGAAGCGGTTGATGGGTGTCTGCAATGTCAACTCCGTACGGTGCCAAGCCCGCCATCGTACGGGCTGCGGCGGATCGATGTGGGCATGGCCGCTATAGTCGGCTGCCCCTGCATCGGGGCGCCTCACCGACACCTGCCATGGCCAAAGAAAAAACCACGTTCACCTGCACCGAGTGCGGCGGCACCAGCCCGCGCTGGCTGGGCAAATGCCCGTCCTGCGGCGCCTGGAACACGCTGATCGAGCAGGTGGCCGAGGCCGGGCCG
>NZ_QAIM01000252.1:0-7481 GCF_003061035.1 Acidovorax sp. HMWF018 | reverse complement strand
GGCAAGAACCGCCTGAGCACGCCGCAAGGCTACGCGGGCCTGGCCAACGCGCAGCCCGTCCTGCCGCTGGCGGCCATCGAGGCCCAGGACGTGGCCCGCACCCCCAGCGGCATCGACGAGCTGGACCGTGTGCTGGGCGGCGGCATTGTGGAAGGGGGCGTGGTGCTCATCGGGGGCGATCCGGGCATTGGCAAATCGACCCTGCTGCTGCAGGCTATGGACGCGCTGCAGAGCGCGGGCCTGCCCACGCTGTATGTGACGGGTGAGGAGAGCGGAGCGCAGGTGGCGCTGCGTTCGCGGCGCCTGGGCATCGACGGCAGCCAGGTGCAGCTGCTGGCCGAGATCCAGCTCGAAAAGATTCTGGCGACCGTGGAGGCCACGCAGCCCGCCGTGGTGGTCATCGACTCCATCCAGACCACCTATTCCGACCAGCTCACCAGCGCGCCGGGCTCCGTCGCCCAGGTGCGGGAATGCGCAGCGCACCTCACGCGCATGGCCAAGGGCACGGGCATTGCTGTCATTCTGGTGGGCCATGTGACCAAGGAAGGTGCGCTGGCGGGGCCGCGCGTGCTGGAGCACATGGTGGACACGGTGCTGTACTTCGAAGGCGACACGCACAGCCAGTTCCGCCTGGTGCGCGCCATCAAGAACCGTTTCGGCGCGGTCAACGAAATTGGCGTGTTTGCCATGACCGAGAAGGGCCTCAAGGGCGTGAGCAACCCGAGCGCCATCTTTTTGAGCCAGCATTCCGAGCCCGTGCCCGGCA
Organism: Acidovorax sp. HMWF018; assembly: GCF_003061035.1. Classification (NCBI taxonomy): domain Bacteria; kingdom Pseudomonadati; phylum Pseudomonadota; class Betaproteobacteria; order Burkholderiales; family Comamonadaceae; genus Acidovorax; species Acidovorax sp. HMWF018. The sequence continues at coordinate 6,715 of NZ_QAIM01000252.1, read as the reverse complement.
GCTGCGTGATGGTGACGCTGGAGGGCACACGCCCGCTGCTGGTGGAGATCCAGGCCCTGGTGGACAGTGGCGGCCCCAGCCCCCGGCGCCTGTCGGTGGGCCTGGACAAGGACCGCCTGGCCATGCTGTTGGCCGTGCTGCACCGCCACGCGGGCGTGGCCTGCATGGACCAAGACGTGTTTGTGAATGCGGTGGGGGGCGTGCGCATCAGCGAACCGGCCGCCGACCTGGCGGTGATGCTGTCCATCACCTCCAGCCTGCGGGGCAAGGCGCTGCCGCGCGGCTTTCTGGCGTTTGGTGAAGTGGGGCTGGCCGGTGAGGTGCGACCCGCTCCCCGGGGGCAGGAGCGCCTGAAGGAAGCCGCCAAGCTGGGTTTCAGCGTGGCCGTGGTGCCCAAGGCCAATGCGCCCAAAAAGCCCATCGAGGGGCTGACCATCCACGCCGTGGAGCGGGTGGAAGAGGCCATGAACGTGGTGCGCGGTCTGTAAGCAATGCCCACAGCGCCATGTCCATGGCGCCATAAGACAATCTCGACCTATGAACTTGCGCAATATCCTGGTGCCCCTGGGGGCGGTGGCCCTGATCGGGTTTGGTTTTTATGCCTACGGCTGGGCCGGGGTGGCTGCCGTGGCCGGTGGGCTGGTCATGTGGGGCCTGCTGCACTTCACGCGGTTGATGAGCGTGATGCAAAAGGCCGCCAAGCGCCCCATCGGGTATGTGGGCAGCGCCGTGATGCTCAACGCCCGGCTGACGAAGGGCGTGAACCTCATGCACGTGGTGGCCATGACCCAGGCGCTGGGAGAGCGCGTTTCTGCCGAAAACGTGCAGCCCGAGGTCTACCGCTGGACCGACGGTACCCGCTCGCACGTGACCTGCGAGTTCCAGCAGGGCAAGCTGGTGGTGTGGACCCTGGTCCGCCCCCAGGACAACCCTGCCGCTGATGGAGAAGGCGCGCCGCCCGCCGCCCCGTAAAATCCTGGTCTTGCGACCCACAGCAACCAAAGGACACCCATGAGCCCCGTAGTTCCCTCGATGGCCGACCGTGACGGCAAGATCTGGATGGACGGCCAGATGGTCGATTGGCGCGACGCCAAGATCCACGTGCTGACCCACACCCTGCATTACGGCTGCGGCGCCTTCGAAGGCGTGCGCGCCTACAACACCGCCAATGGCACAGCGATCTTCCGCCTGGAAGAGCACACCGACCGCCTCTTCAACAGCGCCAAGATCCTGCGCATGAAGATCCCGTTCACCAAGGAAGAGGTGAATGAGGCCCAGAAAGCCGTGGTGCGCGAAAACAAGCTCGAATCCTGCTATCTGCGTCCATTGACCTGGATCGGCTCGCAAAAGCTGGGGGTTTCGCCCAAGGGTAACCAGATTCATCTGATGGTCGCTGCCTGGGCCTGGGGCGCCTATCTGGGCGAGGAAGGCCTCAAGCGCGGCATCCGCGTCAAGACCAGCAGCTACACCCGCCACCACGTCAACATCACCATGACGCAGGCCAAGGCGGTGAGCAACTACACCAACTCCATCCTCGCCAACATGGAAGCCACGGACGACGGCTACGACGAAGCCCTGCTGCTGGACAGCTCGGGTTTTGTGTCCGAAGGCGCGGGCGAAAACATCTTTGTGATCAAGAACGGCGTGATCTACACGCCCGACCTGTCGGCCGGCGCCCTGAACGGCATCACCCGCAACACCGTGTTCCACATCGCCAAGGACCTGGGCCTGGAGATCGTGCAAAAGCGCATCACGCGCGACGAGGTGTACATCGCCGACGAGGCCTTCTTCACCGGCACGGCCGCTGAAGTCACGCCCATCCGCGAACTCGACCGGATCGAGCTGGGCAGCGGATCGCGCGGCCCGATCACCGAAAAAATCCAGAGCGCCTTCTTCGACATCGTTGGTGGCCGCAATCCGAAATACGCCCACTGGCTGAGCAAGGTCTGAAGAACATGTCGCAAGCAACCGTTGAACTCCTGGCCAAAGACCTGAACGCCCAAGGCGGCGTTTTCTGTCCCAGCCCCAAGGCCGACATGAAACTGTGGAACAGCCACCCCAAGGTGTACCTGGACGTGGCCCGCACGGGTGAAGCCAAGTGCCCTTACTGTGGCACGGTGTATCGCCTGAAGGCCGGTGAGCACGTACACGCTGGTCACTGATTGATGCCGGTTGCAGTCGGCGGCGCTACGCCGCCGCCCACGTTGACCGTGGCGGTGCTGACCCTCAACGAGGCGCACCGCATTGAAGCCTGCCTGCAAAGCGCTGCGTTTGCCGACCAGTTGCTGGTGGTGGACAGCGGTAGCACCGATGACACCGTGGCCATCGCCCAGCGCCTGGGCGCCGAAGTCCACAACTATCCCGACTGGAAAGGCTTTGCCGTGCAGCGCAACCGGCTGCTGGCCCATGCGCGGGGCGACTACATCTTCTTTCTGGACGCCGACGAGGTGATGACGCCGGCGTTCGCCCAGGAGCTGCAGGCCATCGTGCGCTCTGGCGCGCAGGCCGTGTGGAGCATCCGCTGGCGCATGGTGGCCTACGGGCACGAACTCAGGTACTTTCGCTCGCAATCGCAGATCGAGCGCCTGTTCGTGCGCGCCATGGTCCGCGAGTTCACGGGCGTGGTGCACGAGCAGGCCGAACTGTTGCCTCCACCGGGCGGTGGCGCCGTGCCGCGCCGCCTGATCGAAGCGCGGCTGCTGCACTACTCGCGCACCACGGTGCGCGGCAGCCTGGAAAAGCTCACCCAGTACGCGATGCTCGGTGCCGCCAAGCGGGCGGCGGCGGGCAAGAAGGGCGGCGTGGTGCGGGGCCTGGCCTCGGGCACCAGCATGTTCCTGCGCCTGTATGTGTTTCGGCTGGGCTTTCTGTGTGGCGGGGCAGGTTTTCTGTATTGTCTGTTTGTGGCGCTGGAGGCGTTCTTCCGGTACGCCGCCCTGGAGTACGACCACCAGCAACTGAGCGAGAGCGTGCGCCGTTGACCAAAGCTGACGAAATTTTTGTGCGCCTGTCGGGCGCGGCGGCCTTCATGGTGCCGGGTATGGCGCTGTGGGTGCGCTCGGGCTACTCCTGGGGGGCGGTGGTGCTGCTGTTGTGCAGCCTGGCCACCGCCGGGGTGTGGCTGCGGCGCCGGCCGGGGCGCGATGCCTGGCTGCTTTTGGCCTCCATCGTGGCGATGGGCACGGTCTGGGCCCTCGACTTTGACCCGGCCCAGGGCAGCTGGTCCAACCTGGACCGGCCTGCCAAGTACCTGCTGGCGCTGCCGTGCCTGCTGTATGTGCTGGCCTATCCCCCGCGGGTGCGCTGGCTCTGGGCCGGTATCGCCGTCGGCGCCTGTGGCGCGGGGCTGATCGGTTTGTACCAGGCCATGGTGCTGCACCTGCCGCGCGCCAATGGTTTTACCAACGCCATCCAGTACGGCGGGCTCAGCCTGCTGCTGGGGCTGATGTGTTCGGTCGCGCTGCTGGTGCTGTGGGACCGCTGGAAGCCCTGGCAGCGTGCGGGCTGGGCGGTGGGCATTCTGCTGGGCCTGGAGGGATCGCTGCTGTCCGAGTCGCGCGGGGGCTGGGTGGTGCTGCCGCTGGCGTTGCTGCTGTGCGCCTGGCTGCAGGCCCGCTGTGGCCAGCGCAAGCTGGCCCTTGTGGGCGGCGTGTTGGTCGTGGCGGGTGCGGCCGGGCTGATGGCCTTCAAGGCCAACGAGGTGCGCCTGCGCGTGGATGAGGCGCGGCAGGAGATCACGCAGTACGAGGCGCGGGGCGACGCGGCCAGCTCGGTGGGCCAGCGCCTGGCGCACTGGGGCCTGGCCTGGCGCATGGGCCTGGACCGCCCCTGGACCGGCTGGGGCCGCTACGGCTACGAGGCAGAGAAGCAGCGGCGGGTGGCTGCCGGCGAGGCGCATCCGATTGTTTTGCAGTTCAGCCACGCCCACAACGAGGTGCTGGACATCTTTGCCAAGCGCGGCATCCCCGGCGTGGTGGTCTTGCTGTTTTTCTATGGTGTGCCCCTGGTGCTGTTCTGGCCCACGCGGCGCCGCGTGTTCCCGGGGAGTGCGGGCGTGCTGGATACCGAGGGCCTGTGCCTGCGCATGATCGGGGTGCTGCTGCCCGTGTCCTACATGGGCTTTGGCACCACCCAGGTGTTTTTGGGGCACAACAGCGGCACCATGTTCTATCTGTTCATGGGCATGCTGGTGCTGGCCATCCTGCAAGGCCGCGAGCGCCAGTGGCTGCAGGCGCCGGGGCAGGCCGCCGCTCTTTCCTGAAGGACCTCTGCCATGCACATCCTGCTGGTCAACAACTCCCCCATCCCGGTGTATGGCTACGGCGGCACCGAGCGCGTGATCTGGGACCTGGGCAAGACGCTGGTGCAGCAGGGCCACCGCGTGAGCTACCTGGTGCCCGAGGGCTCGACCTGCGACTTCGGCCAGGTGCTGCCCATCCGGCCTGACGAGCCCTGGGAGGGCCAGATTCCGGCCGACGTGGACATCACGCATTTCCAGTTCAACCCACGCTCCGAGCTGTCCAAGCCCTACCTGGTGACCGAGCACGGCAACGCCCGCAAGCCCAAGCCGCTGCCCCGCAACACGGTGTTCCTGTCGCGCGACCATGCGGCGCGCTACGGATCCAGCGAATTCGTCTACAACGGGCTGGACTGGGCGGGTTATGGCCCGGTGGACTTTGACCGCCCGCGCTCGCACTACCACTTCTTGGGCAAGGCGGCCTGGGGCGTGAAGAACGTGCGCGGCGCCATCAAGGTGGCCAAGATGGCAGGGGTGGAGCTGGACGTGCTGGGCGGCAACCGCATCAACTTCAAGCGCGGCTTTCGCTGGACGCTGTCGCGCAAGATCCACTTTCACGGCATGGTGGGCGGCACGCAGAAGACGGGCCTGCTCAACGCCTCGCGCGGGCTGATCTTTCCGGTGCGCTGGCACGAGCCGTTCGGGTTGGCCGTGATCGAGAGCCTGTACTTTGGCTGCCCCGTGTTCTCCACCCCCTACGGCGCCTTGCCCGAGCTGGTGCCCGTGCACTGCGGTGTGCTGTCCGACCAGGCCTCGGTGCTGGCCGAAGCGGTGCGGGGCAACCGCTTTGACCCGCGCGCCTGCCACCAGCATGTGGTCGAGCACTTTGGCGCCGAGCGCATGGCCCGCAACTACCTGCGCATGTACGAACGGGTGCTGGCGGGCGAAACCCTCAATGCCCAGCCTCCCGTGATCCAGGGCCCTGCGCGCGAACTGCCCTGGAGGCAGTGAGGCAGCCCCTGAGGTGCTTCGCACCTTCCCCCTCTCCTGCGGGAGGGGGACGCCACCCGTGGCCTGGCAAAGCCAGCTCCCCGGTGGCACGGGTTTGACAGCGCGCCGGTTTTTGGCGTCCTGTTCATATCGGGGAGGCTGCTGCGCGGGTTTTAGGGCATTTTTGGCCGCAAGCGCCAGTTCAATATGCCTCTGTTGCTATAAAAATGATAGTTATTGGTGGCCGACTGTGGAGCCGCCACGCGGCGCGGTGGCCTGCTGCCACTCCTGGGCCAACAACGCCACCAGCTGCGCAGCTGGCATGGGCCGCACCTGGGCCACCCCCTGGCCCGCCCACAGCGACAGGCAGTCGGCCTGGCCCGCCTGGGCGGCCGCGCGGCGCAGCGCGCCCGTCAGTGCGTTCTGCACGGGGTAGGGCGGCACGGTGGCCTCGTCGGCCTGCAGGGCTTGCATCATGCGGTTGACGATGCCGCGTGCTGGCCGGCCCGAGAAGATGCGGGTGGTGCGCGTGTCGGTGGCCTGGGCGCGTGCCAGGGCCTCACGGTACGTCGGGCCAATCGCCGACTCGGGGCAGGTCAGGAAGGCCGTGCCCATCTGCACCGCCTGGGCGCCCAGCGCCAGCGCACCCGCAATGCCGCGCCCGTCCATGATGCCGCCCGCAGCGATCACCGGGATGGACAGGGCCTGCACGCACTGCGCCACCAGCGGCAGCGTGCCCACCATGCTGGCCGCAAAGTCGGCCAATGACGGCGCCGCGCCGGTGGCACCGGGCTGTGTGGGCGTGAGGAAGGTGCCCCGGTGCCCCCCGGCTTCCATGCCAGAGGCGCAGACGGCATCCGCGCCCACGCTGGCCCAGGCCTGCGCCTCGGCCAGCGTGGTGGCGGTGCCCACCACCGTGCTGCCCACCGCTTTCAGCCGTGCCACCTGCGCCGCCGTGAGGATGCCGAAGGTGAAGCTGGCCACGGCCGGGCGTGCGGCCACCAGGGCGTCGAACTGTGCCGCGAAGTCCTCACACCACTGTGCGGGCCGCTCGGGCACCAGGCCGAACTCCGCATAGAACGGCGCCAGGCGCTGCAGTGCGGCTTGCACCGTGGCGTCGTCCGGCGTTGGGGTGGCCTGCACAAACAGGTTCATGCCAAAGGGCCGGTCGGTGCGGCGTCGCACCTCGGCGGCGGCCTCGGCCATGGCAGCGGGCGAGCGCATGCCGCAGCCCAGCATGCCCAGACCACCGGCCGCGGACACGGCGGCGGCCAGTGCGGGCGTGTCCGACCCGGTCATCGGGCCCTGGATGATGGGCAGCGCAAGGCCCAGGTGGGTGGTGAAGGCGGCGGGCATGGGGGCTCCTTGTGCGATCTGTGGGGGAGGGTGTCAGGTCGATGTGGCGGGGCGGTGTGCTTCGCCGGAGGTCAGTGCGGTCTGCAGCGCGTCCAGCGCGGGCGACTGGTAGCCGCGCCGGTGCACCAGCAC
>NZ_QAIM01000024.1:0-15242 GCF_003061035.1 Acidovorax sp. HMWF018 | reverse complement strand
CCCGCCTGCCGCTGACCGCGCTGGACGCCAGCGCTAGCTATGACGACATCCGCTGGACCGTGCCCAGCGCCACCCTGCAGGCGGGTGCGGGCAGCATCACCGCACAGGGCCACTACACCCCCGCCACCCATGCCCTGGAGGGCCAGGCCACCCTGCGCGCGCTGCGCCCCGACGCCCTGCACACGCTGCTGGCCGCCGCCCCGCTCTCCGGCCGCGTCACCGCACAAACCCAGGGCGACGCCGTGCGCTTCAGTGCCGACGTGCGGGCAGACACCGGCACGGCGGCGCGCACTGCAACCGTAAAGACCCCGGGTGCAGCGGGTGCACCGCTGCGCATCAATACCTTCAGCGCACTAGGCACTTGGCAGGCCGCCGACGGCGGCACGGTGCGGCTGGACCGCTTGGTGCTAGACGCATTGCAGGCCCGTGTGGAAACCACCGGGCTGCAGGTCGCACTGGGCACGCAATCTGCGCAAGGCAAGGTCACCCTGGCAGTGCCCGGCGCCACCGCACGGGCACAAGGCACACTGGCCCCGCGCAGCGGCGCTGGCGACCTGCAGCTGCAGTGGGCCGATGCAGCACTCACGCAGCGTTGGCTGGCCGGCCTGCCCGTGGTGGGCACCTCCGTACAGCGCACTCTGCAAGGGGCCAGCGCCCAGGGCGCCGCACAGATCGCCGCGCGCTGGAAGGGTGGATGGCAGACGTTGACTGAGCAACTTCAGACTACCACCGCCAACAGCGCACCCGCCCGCAACCCCGACCGCTTTGATCTGCAGGCCACGCTGAGCACCCCCCAGCTGGACCTGTCGCTCCCGGCCACCACCAACGCCAGCGGCGGCACATCCGCCGGGCAAGCCCTGCAACTGCGCGCCTTCAAGGCCGAACTGGGGGGCAACCTGGCGCAGGCCTCCCTGGCGTTGACCGGCGAGGTCCGCACGCCAGCGCCCCAGGCCCTGCAGACCACGGTGCAGACCCGCCTTGCCAGCACCCTGGTGGGTGCCGGGCAGTGGCAGTTGCAGGTCAGCGAACTGCGCCTGCAGGCCCAGGCCGCCCAGCGCCCCGGGCCGTGGACGCTGCAACTGGCTGAGCCCCTGGGCCTGACCGTGCGCACTGGCGCCCCTACCCCTGGAGCCCCCAGGTCACCGGCCAGCGGGCGTGCGGCACCATCACCCACCACCAGCGCCCTCAGCCTGCAGGCATCGGCCGGTCAGGCCCGGGTCACAGGCCCCTTGCCGGGCACCGTGGCGCTGCGCTGGTCGCCGGTGCAATGGTCTGCCCCCACGGCACCCGGCGCGCTCTCGCGCTTGCAAACGCAGGGCACGCTGCAGGGCCTGCCCATGGCCTGGGTGGATGCGCTGGGCCTGGGCGAGACGCCCGCCGCCCCAGGCCAGCCCGCGCAGCCATTGCTTGCGCGCATGGGGCTGGCCAGCAGTATCGTGCTCGACGGGCAATGGAACGTGGACACCACGGGCGACGCCCTGCGCGCCAGCGCCAGCCTGCGCCGCACCAGTGGCGACCTGCGCATCCTGGCGGGCGATGCCACGGCCGTCACAGCGGTGCAAAGCAGCGGCCAGGGCACCGGCGCCGGAGCCACCACCGTGCTGGCGACTGCGGCCGCGCCACCTGCAGGTGCATCCAGCGCATCTAGCGCCCCAGGCACTCCCGCCGGTGTGCGCCAGGCAGAAATCACGGTCACCGCCGAAGGCGACACGCTGCGCGCGCGCCTGCTCTGGGCCAGCGACCGCGCGGGTGAGATCGACGCCACCGCCAGCACGCGCCTGGCCGCCGCCAACACCGCTGCCGCCATCACCTGGCCTGCCGATGCGCCGCTGGCCGGCACCTTGCGCGCCCGCCTGCCCGACGTGGGCGTGTGGTCTGCGCTGGCGCCACCCGGCTGGCGTGTGCGCGGCACGCTGGACGCCAGTGCGACCTTGTCGGGCACGCGCGATGCGCCGCGCTGGGCGGGCACCCTGGGCGCCGATGACATGGCAGTGAGATCGGTGGTGGACGGCGTGGACCTGCAAGGCGGCCGACTTCGCGCCACGCTGCAGGGCAACCAGCTCAATATCACCGAGTTCCGCCTGCAAGGCGGGCGGGGCAGCAGCGCGCGCATCGCAGGCTTCAGCGGCAACCGCACAGCCGCCGCGCAAGACGGCGGCACGTTGACCGCCACCGGCCGCGTGGCCTGGGGCGACAGCGCCACTGCCGGCACGGGCATGTCAGGCATCACCATGTCTCTGCAGGCCGAGGCCAAGGCCCTGCAGGTGCTGGTGCGTGCCGACCGGCAGGTCAGCGTTTCGGGCCAGTTGCAGGCCCAGTTGCAGCAGGGCCAGATCAGCCTGCGCGGCAAGCTCACCACCGACCGCGCCACCATCATCCTGCCGGACGAATCCGCACCGCGCCTGGGCTCGGACGTGGTCGTGCGCTCCGCCGCCAAGGATCGCGAAGACCAGGCCAAGGCCCAGGCCGCCGCCAAGGCCAACCAGGTGGCCGCGCAGGCAGAAACCGCCAAGCCGCCCGACATCGCCGTCACCCTCAACCTGGGGCGCGACTTTGCGCTGCAGGGCCAGGGCATCACCACCCGGCTGACCGGCGAGGTGGACATCCGCAGCAGCGCCGTGCCCGGCGCCCCGCCGCGTGTGACCGGCGAGGTGCGCACCGACCAGGGCCGCTACCGCGCCTGGGGCCAGATGCTGGATGTGGAGACGGGCCTGATCCGCTTCAACGGCCCGTACAACAACCCCTCGCTCGACATCCTGGCGCTGCGCCCCAACATCAGCGTGCGCGCGGGCGTGCAGGTCACCGGCAGCGCGCAGGCGCCACGCGTCACGCTGTATTCCGACCCCGAACTGCCCGATGCCGAAAAGCTGTCCTGGGTGGTGCTGGGCCGCAATGCCTCGGCCGGAGGCGCCGAAGCGGCCGTGCTGCAACAGGCCGCCTTGGCGCTGCTGGGCCGCAACGGCGGCCAAAGCCCCACGGCCAACGCCGCCAGCCGCCTGGGCCTGGACGAAATCGGCTTTCGCGGCGCCACCACGGGCGAAGACGCCAGCGCCGCCGCCCTCACCTTCGGCAAGCGCCTGTCCAAAGACCTGTACGTGACGTATGAGCGCAGCCTGTCGGGCACGCTGGGCACGCTGTATATCTTTTACGACCTGTCCCGCCGCCTCACCCTGCGCGGGCAAACCGGCGAGAAAAGTGCGGTGGACATCATCTACACCGTGAAATACGACTGAGGTCCAGACGGCCAGAGAGGCAGCCGCACGCCACTACAATGCGCGGCTGCCTTGCCTCCTCGTAGTTCAATGGATAGAACGAGTGCCTCCTAAGCGCTAGATACAGGTTCGATTCCTGTCGAGGGGACCAAATTCACAGCCAAAATGGCGGCAAGCGCTAGTGCAATATGCGCTGATAGCTATCAAATTTGGAGCAGACTCACACACTACGTATGCTGCACCAGTCAGCCTGTAGTGAGCACCGCACACCCTACTTCGGACCTGTCCTGCCTTCCCGCCCTCGCAAGGGCGGCGCAAGGTGTTCTGCGACCACAGCATCGGCGGAAGGATCATCCGGGCTGACCAGGGTGCCCGCTGCGGCACCACCCAGCGCACCGGCGATGCAGCCCAAAGTGCCCCCAACCACCACCCCCACCGGGCCCGCGACGGCCACGCCCACGGCGGCGCCGGCTGCTGCGCCAGCCATCATGCCGCCGCCCATCAAGGCGGAGTGGGCTTCGCGCTCTGCGTCTTCAGGCTCCAGCGCGGTCTGTGCGCCGGTCCGGGGATCTTGCGACGGGATGCCGTAGCCGGGGCGCGCTTGCTCGGCCAGGTCTTTGTCCACCGGTGTGGCGGTCGCAGCGGAAGGGAGGGGGGTAGTGGCTGGAATCATGATCGGCTCCTTGGACATGGGGCGACGGCGCCAACGGGGTGCCGTCACTGTCCTTTTTTAGCCCTGCAGCTAGGCCGCCCTTGCCAGCCTGCAGACCACACCACTGTCAGGCAATGCGCCGTGCCATGGCACCGCCCTCAGGCCGCCTGCGGTGCCGCGCGGTCTGCAGCAGCGGGCCGCGCAGCCGTCATGGCACTGCCCATCGACGCGGCCATGATGCAGCCAATGGCCAGCCACTGCACCACGCTCAGGTGCTCGCCCAGCAGCGCCATGGCCACCAGTGCAGCCACCGCAGGCTCCATGCTGATCATGATGCCGAAGGCCTCCTTGGGCAGGCGCTTCAGGGCCATCATCTCCAGCGAGATCGGGATGGCGCTCGACACCGCAGCCACCGCCACGCCGATGAACAGCACCGTGGGCGACAGCAGCGCAGCACCCGCATGCACCACGCCCACCGGCACCACCACCAGCGCGGCCACCAGCAGACCCAGCGATACCGAATGCCCCGCGTGCAGGTGCCCGGCGCGCTTGCCGAACACGATGTACAGCCCCCAGAACACGGCCGCGCCCAGGGCGTAGAAGACGCCCACCGGGTCCAGCGTGCTGCCGTTGAGCCCCAGCGGCAGCAGCATGCCCAGGCCCGCGATGGCCAGCGCCACCCACACAAAATCCACCGCGCGGCGCGACGACCAGATCGCCACGGCCAAGGGGCCCGCGAACTCGATGGCCACCGCCAGGCCAAACGGCAGGGTGCGCAGCGACATGTAGAACATGAGGTTCATGCCGCCCAGCGCTGCGCCGTACAGCATGACGGCCCGCGCGTCGGCGCGCGACAGGTGCCAGCGCCAGGGCCGCCACAGCAGCAGCACCAGCAGCGCCGAAAAACCCACGCGCACGGCGGTGGTGCCCTGCGCCCCGACCACCGGAAACAGCCAGTGCTTGGCCCACGAGGTGCCAATGCCCAACGCGGTGACGGAACCCAGCACGGCCAGGAAGGGGAAGAACCGGTGCAGAAGAGAACGGAGGGGGGAAGCGCTCATGGGCTGAAAATATAGTGCGACCCCAGCGTGCTTTTGGCTCGAATTTCGGGGCTTGTGCGCAACTTTCGCTCACCCTCAGAGCCTGTTCCAAGGAACCACCCATGACCACCCCGGCAGCACTTGACCGCTTTGACCTCGCGATTCTTGACATCCTGCAGGCCGACAACACCACGCCCCAGCGCGCGATTGCGCAGGCGGTGAATCTGTCGGCGCCTGCGGTGCAGCGGCGCATTCAGCGGCTCAAGGACAGCGGCGTGATCCGCGCCAACGTGGCCGTGCTGGACCCGGTGAAGGTGGGCAAGCCGCTGACCATCGTGCTGGAGGTGCACCTGGACAACGAGCGCCCCGACCGCACCGCCCCGCTGCGCGCGCGCATTGCGGCGGAAGACGCGGTGCAGCAGTGCTACAGCGTGACGGGCGAGGCAGACTACCTGCTGGTGGTGAACGTGGCGTCAATGGCGGACTACGAGGCGCTGACGCGGCGGCTGTTTGAGGGGGACGACAACATCAAGCGCTTTCGGACCTCGGTGGCGCTGGCCAGCCTGAAAACGGGGCTGCGCGTGCCGCTGGACAGCGCAGCACCCGCTGCGTGATCACCGGCCACAACCCCAGTCCCGAATCCCAAATCCCAACTCACAGACCCAGCATCTGGCGCATCTGCCCGCCCGTAAGGCGCTGGCGCGGGCCACCCAGCAGCTCGCACATGCGCGCATTGAGCGGTGCCGCCATGCCCCGTTGCGCCGCCAGCCGCACCACGGCGCCGCACAGCGCGTCGATCTCCGTCACGCGCCCGGCCTCCAGGTCGTCCCACATCGACGAGCGGGCCGTGGTGTCGATCTGCAGCATGCGCTTTGCCAGTCGTGTGAACAGCCAGTTGGGCAGGCGCAGCACATGAGGCATCAGCGTGGGCGACACGGCGGTGACCTGGGCGGGCGTGATGCCCGCGCGCGCCATCACGCGCAGCGCCTCGGTCTGCAGCGCGGCAAAAACACGGCGGCAATCGCGGTCCAGCAGCTCTTGCCGCAGGGGCAGGTCGGACAGCGCATTGACCGGGTTGTTGAGGTTGAGCAGCAGCTTGCCCCACTGCACGGCACGGATGTCTGGCGGCAGCGTGGTGGCCAGGCCGGCGGCGTTGAACAGGGGCGCGATGCGCTCGGTGACCGCGTCGCGCTGCAGCTGCAGATGGCCCGCGGTGGCGCGGTGCACCTGCGCGCCGCGCAGCACCACGTTGTACGGCACCATGCCCGCCAGCACGTTCAGGCCGGGCGCCAATGCGGCGATGCGGACCACGTTGTCCACGCCGTTTTGCAGCGAGATCACCGGGGTGCCGGGCGCACAGGTCGCCGCCAGCTCGCGCGCGGCAGACTCGGTGGCGCCGCTTTTGACGCACAGCAGGATGATGCTGTCGGCACCGGGCGCGGCGTCGGCCAGCGTGGCAGCCAGTTGCAGTGCGGACATGGGCACGGTGCGGTCAAAGCCGTCCAGGTCAGTGACCTGAAGACCGCGGAGCGCGATGGGCTCCAGCGCATGCGGCCGCCCCACCAGGCACACCGGCTGGCCATGTGCGGCCAGGCGCCCACCCACATAACAACCAATGGCGCCTGCGCCCAAAACGATGAAGTTCATGCCGATGCGTGTGTACGGTGGTGGAAGTGGACGCAGGCGGACCAGGAACCGGCACAGCCTGCGCGCTACCCCCGCATTGTGCGGGGCAGGCCCCTTGCGGCGTGGCGCGCACGCGACGAGGCGCTTTGAAGCACTTCGCGGGTGCTTTTGAAGGCTTTTTGGCCGGTAGCGCTAGTGCAATATGCCTGAAAAGCTATCTTATTGATAGCAAACAGGGCATCACACAGCGCTGGGCTGGGCAGCCGCAAACCGCACGGTCACCCGCAGGCCGCCCAGGCGCGCCGAGCTGTCCAGCGCCACGGTGGCGCCATGGCCTTGGGCGATGGCCTGCACGATGGCCAGACCCAGACCGCTGCCGGGCGCACCATCGGCGGTGACGCGCACAAACCGCTGCATGACCCGCTCGCGGTGCTCGGGGGCGATGCCGGGGCCGCTGTCTTCCACGGTGAGCACGGCGTGGTCGCCCTCGCGGCGCACCTGCAGGTCCACCTGGCCGCCGGGCGGGCTGTATTTGATGGCGTTGTCCAGCAGATTGCGGGCCAGCATGCGCAGGGCCTCGGCATTGCCGGTGACGGTGGCGGCGTCCGATTCAAGCAGGCCCACATCCATGCTGCGCGCCTGGGCAGCAGGAGCCACGTCGGCCAGCGCCAGTTGCGCCGTGGCGCGCAGGTCCACCGGATCGTTGACGGCCGTGCTGGCCTCCTGCCGGGCCAGGGTCAGCAGCTGCTCGACCAGCCGAGTGGCGCGCTCGATGCCGGCCGACAGGCGTTCGATGGCGGCCGCCCGCGCGGCGTCGTCGCCCGCACGCTGTAGGCCCTGCAGTTGCAGGCGCAATGCGGCCAGGGGGGAGCGCAGCTCGTGCGCGGCGTCGGCCACAAAGTGCTGCTGCGCCTCGAACGCGTGCTGCACGCGCTCGAACAGCAGGTTGAGTTCGCTCACCAGCGGCTGCACCTCATCGGGCAGTTGTGCATCGCTCACGGGCGACAGGTCGTCGGCCTGGCGCTTTGCCAGCTGGCGGCGCACGCGTTCCACCGGGGCCAGCGACCGGCTCACGCCCCACCACACGGCCAGCACCAAGAGCGGCGCCATGATGGCCAGCGGCGCCAGCGTGCGCAGCGCCAGGCTGCGGGCCATGTCGCGCCGCGCAGCCATGTTCTGCGCCACCTGAATCACCTGCGAGCGCGTCTGCATCGAGAACACCCGGTAGGTGCCGCCACGCGCCTGCACGTTGGTGAAGCCCAGCACAGCAATCTGTGGCAGGGCGGCGCCCACGGCCGATTCAAAAATGCGCAGGCCTTCGTTGGTCCACACCTGCACGATGAACTCGTGGTTCTCGTCTTCGGGGTCCAGCCCCGGGCCCAGGCCTTGGGCATCCACCGGCAGGCCCGAACGCAGGGCCAGCGCCGTCTGCTGCATGTGATAGTCGAACAGCGCATCGGCCTCTTCCAGCGCACCCCGGTAGGCCAGCGCGCCCTGCACTGCGCCTGCCAGCACGATGGCAGCCAGCAAAAACATCAGCAGCCGCATGCGCAGCGAGCGCGGGAGCATGGACTGCAGCGCGCTGCGCCAGGAGGTGGTTGGCACGTTCTTCATCTCTATTCATCCATCCCCGCCGCATGCTCACGGCGGGAGATTGCGCGGGGGCAGCCAGCAAGGGCCGCCCCGCAGCAAAGGCTGTCGTCCCCTTGGGGGGAAGCGGCGAAGCCGCTCAGGGGGGTCATGCCTTCGGCACGAGGTAGCCCACCCCGCGCACGTTCAGCACCAGCTCGGGCCCCAGCTTCTTGCGCAGGCCGTGGATGTAGACCTCCACCGCGTTGCTGCTCACCTCGTCGCCCCAGCCGTAGAGTTTGTCCTCCAGCTGCTGGCGCGACAGCACCATACCGGGCCGCGCAATGAGCGGCTCCAGCACCGCCCATTCGCGCCCCGACAGCACCACGGGCGTGCCGCGTACGGTCACCTCGCGCGTGGCGGGGTTGATGCTGACGCCCTGGTGTTCATACACCGGCTCGGCACGGCCTGCTGCGCGGCGCAGCAGGGCACGGATGCGGGCCAGCAGCTCGTCCAGGTCATAGGGCTTGAGCACGTAGTCGTCGGCCCCGGCATCCAGCCCCTCGATGCGCTGCGCCACGGCATCGCGCGCAGTGGCCACCAGCACGGGCGTGCGGTTCTTGCGGGCGCGCAGGTCGCGCAGCACGGCCAGGCCGTCGCGTTGGGGCAGGCCCAGGTCCAGCAGCACCAGGTCATACGCCTGAGTGCGCAGGGCCGTGTCGGCCGCATCGCCATCGCGCGCCCAGTCCACCGCGTACTGCTCGGCGCGCAGCAGGTCCAGCACGGCTTCGCCGATCATGGAATCGTCTTCAACAAGCAGCAGGCGCATGGCAAGGGGGCAGTAAGGTCGGTCGGTCAGGAGTGCAGGAAATGGGCTGGCTGCCAAGGATAGCGGCGGCATGGGCGCTGGCGCAGCACCGGGCTGCCAGAACGACTTAAATTTGACACATCACTGTCACAATGAAAGCGCCACGCGCACACCGCCCGCCCCAGGGGCCGGGCCACCACCACAAAACACAAGGAGCAAGACCGATGGCGATTCCGATGGCATTCCCCCCTCTCCACCACGTTGCTGCGGCCGTTGCGCTGGCCGCACTGGCTTCCACTAGCGCCCAGGCCCAGGGCGTGGTCAACGCGCTGTGCAGCACCGACGCGCCCTGGTGCGAAGCGGCCGCCAAGGAGTTCACCCGCAAGACGGGCATCAAGGTGAACCAGGCCCACAAGGGCACGGGCGAGATTGCCGCGCAGCTGCGCGCCGAGGCCAACAATCCCAAGACCGACATCTGGTGGGGCGGCACGGGTGACCCCTTTTTGCAGGCGGCGGAGCAGGGCCTGCTGGCCGAATACCGCCCCGCCTATCTGCATGACCTGCATGGCTGGAGCGTGCGCCAGTACGCCATGTCGGGCCACCAGGTGGGGGGCTTTTACAGCTCGGCCATCGGCTTTGGCTACAACACCGAAACGCTCAAGAAGAAAAAGCTGCCGGAGCCGCAGTGCTGGTCCGACGTGATCAAGCCTGCGTACAAGGGCGAGGTGGAAATATCGCACCCTGCCTCCAGCGGCACGGCCTACACCGTGATCGCGGGGCTGGTGCAGCTGATGGGCGAAGACAAGGCGTTCGACTACCTCAAGGCCCTGCACAAGAACACCACCACCTACACCCGCAGCGGCCAGGCACAGGCGCCCAATGTGGCCAAGGGCGAGGTGGGTGTGGGCATCACCTTCATGTTCAACTTTGAAAAATGGAAGGCCGACAAGTACCCGGTGAAAACCCAGGCGCCTTGTGAAGGCACCAGCTACGAGGTGGGCGGCATTGCGCTGGTCAAGGGCGCGCGCAACATGGAGAACGCCAAAAAGTACTACGACTGGCTGATGAGCCCCGAAGGCCAGGCCGTGGGCGCCCAGGTGGGCAGCTACCAGGTGCCCGCCAACAAGACCTTCAAGATGGACCCGCGCATCCCGACGCTGGACAACGTGAAGCTTATCAAATACGACTTCGAGAAATACGGCAAGGCCGCCGAGCGCCGGCGCCTGATCGACCGCTGGACCAAGGAAGTGGAGGCGCTGCCGCGCTGATGTGCAGCGCCTGCCGCAGGGACAGAGCCGACGGCAGGCGCAGGCCATGGATCAGCCCAGGCGCACGGGCACAAAGATCTTGTCGCCGTCGCGCTCAATCAGCAGCGCCACCGACTTGCCCGCCTTGGCCATGGCGGCACGCACCTGCGTGATGTCCTTGATGGGCGCGCCGTTGATGGCCAGCAGCACGTCGCCCGGCTGCACACCGGCCGCAGCGGCGGGGCCGCGCGCCTGCTCGATGACCAGGCCCTCATTGAGGCCTGCCGCGCGCCGCTCCTGCGGGTCCAGCGGACGCAATGACAGGCCCAGTTGGCCCTTGCCCACGGCATCGTCGTTGCGCGCCTGCTTGATCGCCTTGTCGCTGGCGTCGCCCAGGGTGGCCGTCAGCTCCAGCGGCTTGCCCTGGCGCCACACCGACAGCTTGGCCTGTTGGCCCGGCTGCGCCTGGCCCACCCAGGCGGGCAGGTCGCCCGAGGCGACGATGGGCTGGCCGTCCACCTGGCGGATCACGTCGCCCGCCTGCAGGCCGGCCTTCTCTGCGGGGCTGCCCTTGCTGACGCTGGCCACCAGCGCGCCTTCGGGCTTGTCGAGGTTGAACGACTCGGCAAACGCCTGGTTCACCTCTTGCACGGCCACGCCCAGCTGTGCGTGGCGCACCTTGCCGGTGGCAACAATCTGGTCTTTGATCTTGGCCGCCAGCTCGATCGGGATGGAGAACGACACCCCTTGGTAGCCACCCGAGCGGCTGTAGATCTGCGAGTTGATGCCGACCACTTCACCGCGCGCATTGAACAAAGGCCCGCCCGAATTGCCAGGGTTCACCGCCACATCGGTCTGGATGAAGGGCACCAGGCTGTCGTCGGGCAGCGAGCGGCCCTTGGCGCTGACCACACCCGCCGTCACGCTGTTTTCAAAGCCAAAGGGCGAGCCGATGGCCAGCACCCATTCACCCACCTGCAGGTCGCGTGTGCTGCCCAGGCGCACGGTGGGCAGGTTCTTGGCGTCGATCTTGAGCACGGCCACGTCGGTCTTGGGGTCAGAGCCCAGCACCTTGGCGCGGAACTCGCGGCGGTCGGTGAGCTTGACGATGACTTCGCTGGCACCCTTGACCACATGGGCGTTGGTCAGCACCAGGCCATCGGGGCTGACGATGAAGCCGGAGCCCTGGCCGTGCGTGGGTACGTTGGGCTGGGCCTGTGGCCCCATGCCGCCCGGAAAACCGAACTGGCGGAAGAACTGGTAGAACGGATCGTTCGGGTCCATCTGAGGCGCCCGGCCCTGGCGCGCGGCGGGCTGGCCTTCGTCTTCGCCGTCGTCATCGGCCATAGCGGCCTTGGTGCTGCCCGTCACGCTGATATTGACCACTGCAGGGCCGTTTTGCGCGGTGATCTGCGCGAAGCTGGGCAAGGCCCCGCCAGGGGCGGCGGGCGTCTGGGCCACGAGGGCGGGAGGCGGAGTCAATGCGCGGGCCTGGTGCCCGGTGATGAGGCCTGCGCCCGTCGCACCCACCGCACCGGCGGCCACCAGGGCCAGGATGAGGCGGCGGGGGGTGGAGGTGAGCGGTGTCGTGTTCATGGTGTGGTGCCTTTCCAATCGGAGTTGCGATGGAGGGCAGTGTGGGCACCAACACTTAGACGAAACTTAGAGCGGCTAACAAAACTCCCCTGGCGTCGTTGTCTCACCTTGTCGTACTGCTTGTACTGCCTGCGGCGAAACGCCTAGCCAGGGCCGCTTCGCTGAGTTTTGTGAGCCGCTCTCAGACCGGGATTCAACACCCTCACTGTTTTCTGAGTACCGTGGCAGCTTCGTCACGATGCGCCCGGTCGCAGCCCCCCCGCAGGTCACGCAGCGCCACGGCCTTTCTGGCTTTCGAAATACACCACCTTGCGGGCCCGCATCACGTCGCCCAGGGGCCGGTGCGCAGCCAGCGCCTGCCAGGGGTCGAACACGGCGGCCTCCACCTCGGCGGCCAGGGCTGCGTCAGCAGCCGGGTCCTGCCGTGGCAGGGTGAGCCGGGCCACGGTGGTGTAGGGCGTGGGCCAGTCCACGCTGGCGTCTTCAATGGGGGTGGTGGCCTCGTCCACAAAAGGCTGCAGCTGCAGGTCCCACTGCAGGTCCTGCTGGCGCAGGCGGCCGGAGAATTCGGCATCCCAGTCGTGCTGTACCTGCCTGACGGGCGCGCCGTTGGATGCATGGGGCACGAGGCGCACACGCACGGCATAGGGCCCGCAGGCAATGGGCGCAGCGCTGAACATGGCATGCGATGCAAAGCCGCCAAAGGGCCGTCCAAAGGTCTTGACCGTCTTGGCGATCTGCCGGGCCGCACCCAGCAAGCCATGGCGCTGCACCAGGAACTTGATCAGCGCGCCGCCGCCGTGCGACGCAGCGACCACAAAATCCACAAACTCTGCGCTCTGGGGAAAGGCGAACTTTTCCTGGTTGATGAGCAGGAAGTCCTGGCTTTTTGCGGGCCCGTTGCCCAAGGCAGAGTCGCCCTGCACGCCCCGCACACTTATCGCAAAGCCCCGGATGTCGGGCTTGTGGTCCGCGGCCTTGTCCATGCCGCCGTTGCTCATCCGCACCCGCACGTCGTACTGCGCCGGCTGCGCGAACAAGCCCTGGGCCGCAAACGCGGGCAGATCGCCCAGCACCTCCAGGCGGCCATACGCGGCCGTGAGTTGCTTGCGGTGCAGCCCCCGTCCAGCGCCGTATTTTTGCGACTTGCGCGCCTGCAGCTCGGCAAACTGGCGCGCATAGCCCGCAAAGCGCTGCGCTTCATCGGGTGCCACCACTTCTTTCCAGTCGGTGCTGGGGGCGTTGGACATGTGCATGAGCCACCTCGGTTAAAAGCCAGGCGGCATGGTAGCGCGGCACGGGCTTGCCAGGCCAGCCCACCGGCCATCAGCCCCCGATGAAGCGGTACACGATCGATCCCCGCACCACCTCGCCCGGCTGCCACCAGCGCACCGGAAAGCCCGCGTGGTTGGGCGCATCCGGGTACTCCATGGGCTCCAGGCAGATACCGTCGCCCGGCTGCCAGAGCCAGCCGCCCTGCCCCACTCCACGCCCCCGGTCCCGCGCGGGGTCGGCCTTGAGGCCGTGGCCCGCATACACCTGCACGCCGGGCGCGGTGCTCCACACCTCCATCGCGCGGCCGCTCACCGGTTCGCCCAGCAGCGCGGCCAGTCGCAGGCCCGGTGGCGTGATGGATGACGACGGAGGGGCAAGGGGGGCCGCCTGTTCGTCCAGCACCAGGTAGTGGTCCAGCCCGCCCGCCACAGCCAGTTGCTCATGGGGTGTTGCGATGGCATCCGCCACACGGCGGGCCTGGCGGAAGTCGAACGGCGTGCCCTGCACCGCGCTCAGCATGCCCGTGGGGCACACATCGGCGGCCAATGGCACATAGCGGCTGGCCGGCACCTGCAGGGTGTGGCCGTGGGTGCTGCCCTGGCCTGCCAGGTTGAAGAACGCATGCCCGGTGAGGTTGAGCACCGTAGGGGCATGGAGCACCTCGGCCGTCCAGGCCATGTGCAGCGCGTTGTCGGCTGTGACCTGCAGGTGGAGCTGCAGGCGCACCGTGCCGGGCACCCCGTCGTCCTCTGTGCGGAAGGTGTGGCTCATGGTCAGTGCATCAGCCTGCACGTGTTCCACCGCAAACACCTGGAAGCGGCTCCCGCGCGGGCCGCCGTGGTGATGGTGTGGCCCGCTGTTGGTGGGCAGTTGCTGGCGCGATCCATCCGGCAGGGTCAGCGTGCCCGCACGCAGACGCCCCGCCCAGCGGCCGATGAGCGCGCCCATGGAGAGCTGGCCGTCCAGGTAGCCCTGCAGGCTGTCGTAGCCCAGCGCCACATCGGCCAGGCCGCCCTGCCCATCGGGCACCGCCACCTGCACCAGGCGGGCGCCGTAGTTGCTCACCGCCACCTGCAGGCCGCCGGGGCTGCGCAGGGTGAACAGGTCGGTGCGCTGGCCGTGCAGGTCGCGCTGGAATGCGTCGCGGGAAAGTGTGAAAGCCATGGGCCGAGTCTATTTGGTGGCACTGGCCGTATCGCGCGTGACGAGCCAGATGCCCGCACATACCAGCACCAGGGCCAGCAGGTTTTTCCACTCCCGCAGCGCCTCGCCCAAAAACAGTGCCGACAGCGCCGCGCCAAAGATCGGCACGGTGAAGTTGAACACCGTGATCTGGCTCACCCGGTTGTGCTTGAGCAGGATGCTCCACAGCGAAAACGCGGCCGACGACAGCAGCGCCAGGTACACCAGCAGCACCGTAGAGCCCCAGGTGAAGCCCGTGAGCGAACCACCCAGCGACCAGCCAATGGCCAACAACGCCACACCGCCCAGGCCCAGCTGCCAGCCCGTCATCACGACGGAGTCCATGCGCTGCGACACCTGCTTGCCGTAGATGCTGGCGGCGGCCAGCACGAGGGCGGCGATCACCACGAAGCCCTCGCCCAGCAGCGTGAAGTCCAGGTCCAGCGTGCCGCGCCCCAGGTTGACGACCATCACGCCCGCAAAGCCCACCAAGCAGCCCCACAGCTTGGCGTGGCTGAGGCGGTCGTTGTGATAGACCCAGTGCGCCAGCAGCACGCTGAAAAACGTGCCGGTGGCGTTCATGATGGAGCCCTTGACGCCCGTGGTGTGTGCCAGGCCCACGTAGAAGAACACGTACTGCAGCGTGGTCTGTGCCAGGCCCAGTGCCATCAGCTGCCGCCCTGCTGTGAAGCCCAAGCCCCAGATGGCCTTGCGCATGACCACGGCCCAGGCCAGCAGGATCAGCCCGGCGCCCAGAAACCGCCAGCCTGCGAATACGAGCTGCGTAGGAATGTCATTGCGGGCGATGCCGAACCAGGCGTACCCGGTCTTGATGGCGGGGTACGAGCTGCCCCAGAGCAGGCAGCACAGCAGCGCCAGCGCCACCACGACCTTGCGGTCAGAAAATCGGGAATGCCCCATGAGATGCGGTCTTTCAAGGACAACAGCCCTTGCAGGCAAGGGCTGTTGAAGTGGGAACACAAAGGGCCGGGGCCGGGCGGGGTTTAGGTGACGGGCGCCGGGTTGAACAGCACC